>JBFYKS010000091.1:0-18442 GCA_041305785.1 Methanoregula sp.
AGTGAGATAAAAATTAAAACCTCTTTCATTCGAGACATATTCTCTCCAAAAAATTAGGTTTTTGATTTTGATCCAACATACACCAGACCAATAAGAACAAACACACCTGTTAAAATTGTGATTGCACCATTAGCCCATGATGTTAGACTATTACCCGCTGCCTCAATTGAAGCACCAGATTGTTCAACCGTTGTTCCTTGTAAAGTGTCCTTGAGAAAATGACCAGCTGCAGATTCAACCGATCCAAATCCTGCTATTGCTAACAATATAAGGATCACAATACCAAATCCAGCACAAATTAAAAGTGCTATTTTTAGTTCGTTCATTTTTTTTGTCCTTGATTAGTTTCGGATTTTTTATATGCCGATACCGAAAACTCTAAGTCAAAGGACAGCAAAACAGAGATTGTCGGTTGACTGTCTGATGTCCTTATGACATCGGGTCATCCTTTTTTGTGAGCGTTTCATGTTAGCACGATTTTTGGGTCACGCTTGTGGGGCGCTTTTTTATAGTACCCAATAATACTATTACCACAGCAAATATATACTTTCGTACAAATCCCCCTTAAAATGCCGGAAATGACAAACGGGGTACGCACCTTAGTCCGATTCGACACTTGCCGAATTAAAAAAAACTCTTCTTCCGCGACATCTTCCAATAATAGAATTTTCACTTTATTCCCGATCCATTTGTTCAAAACAAGAACCCTACATGAGATTCCGATAGACATTATCCCCACCCCCATCCAACCCTCCGGTACACAATGCTCCGCACCAGTTACTTCGCCAGAAGCGCCCGGGCACCCGGCGCCGTCTCCATCTCCCGGTTCCCGCCGCACTGGTATACCGGCGCCCGGTACCTGCGGCTCGCCCCCGCACCCGACATGATAAAGATCAGCGACTGGGACGAGTTTTGCCACCGGTACCGCAGTGAGGTCCTCGCCACGCTCGACCCGGACACCGTGCTCCACGAGCTTGAGGAACTCGTGCCGGGAAGCGACATCGTCATGCTCTGCTTCGAGAAGGACCGGACGCACTGCCACCGCAGTCTCGTGGCGGAGTGGTTCCTTGAGACAAAAGGGATCCACGTCCCCGAAGCCGGGGAAGGGAGTACAACGCAGGCTACGCTCTGACAGGTGCGGGACAGTCGGACGGCCCGGCCAAACCAGCCTTGCGGTCGCCAAAATACGTGAAAAAATAAAAAAAAAACGGAAGTAAAAAATTACTTCTTGCCGCCCTTTGCCGGAGCTGCGCCTTTCTTGTCGTCTTTTGCGGGTGCTGCGCCCTTTGCCGGTGCCGCTGCGCCCTTGGCATCCTTGCCGCCCTTTGCAGGGGCTGCTGCGGCTCCCTTGGCGTCCTTTGCAGGTTCCGCTGCTGCCTCTTCGGTCACAACCGGTGCTGCAACAACCTTCTCACCGACAAGCTTCGGTGCAGCAATAACCCTGCCGCTGACCTTGATCGTGCTGACTTTCAGGTGCGAGGGGGTCGGGAGCTTGTGACCGCTGTGGCGGAGCGCGTCCTTGATCTTCTCAAGGTACTGTTCGGTCGAGAAGACCGTCATGATCTTCTGGCCGGATTCAACCCGTGCTGCAGTTCCGACAGCCTTCCCGAACGCGAGGCGCATACCTTCCGAGACACGGTCCGCACCGGCACCGGTTGCCTGCTTGTTCTCGCGCAGGACATGGTGGGGGAAGACGCGGATCTTGAAGTGGAAGTTGGACCTGCCGACATCCTTCATCAACCGGCGGTTGGCGGTGATACGGGCTGCCTCGAGAGAGCTGTGCCGGATCTGGCATGTCTCATCGACAATGAGATCGATCTCAGTCGGGAATTCCTGCGAGAGGTTGCCCATCTCGAACTGTACAATCTTGCTCCCGGGAACGCCACCCATATATTTGCGCCTGGTGTAGGCCTTCTTGTTGACGTTCCTGTACATCTTTGCCGGTTTTCTTACCATCGCGTCCTACTCCTGTTGACGAATCTGAAAAGCGGGCATAATATCAGGTATTTATCAGATATTGATACCGGTACGCTTCACTAAACTGCTTTAATAAAATGGTTATGGAGCCTATTAAACCTTACTGGATTGAGCAGTTCAGGTTTATCAGGTCCAGTACCTCGCGCCGGATATTGGCGAACTCCACGCTCGTCCTGTCACGGGGACGCGGGAGATCCAGGTCGATGGTGCGGCAGATCCTGCCCGGGCGCGGGGTCAGGACAATGATCCGGTCCGACAGGAACACCGCCTCGTCCACGCTGTGCGTGATGAAGATGATCGTCTTCTTTGTCGCGTCCTGGATATCGAGGAGCTCCTTCTGGAGCATGTTGCGCGTCTGCGCATCGAGCGCACCGAACGGCTCGTCCATCAAAAGGATGGCAGGGTCCAGAGCCAGGGCACGGGCAACCGCCACGCGCTGCCGCATACCGCCCGAGAGTTCCGAGGGGTAACTGTCGTGGAACTGCTCAAGGTTGACAAGGTCGAGATAGCGCTCCGCAGTTTTTATGCGCTCCGCCCGCGCCACACCCTGCATCTCCAGGCCGAACGCGATGTTGTCGATGACGGTCCGCCAGGGAAAGAGGGAATACTCCTGGAAGACCATCCCCACCTTCGGGTTGGTACCCCGGATCTCTTCCCCGTCAAGGAAGATCGAGCCGGCCTGCGCAAGATCAAGCCCCGCGATGAGCCGGAGGAGCGTGGTCTTGCCGCACCCGGACGAGCCAAGGATGCAGACGAACTCTTCGTCTTTGACATCGAAGGTCATGTGCTCGAGCACAACAAGGCTGCTGCCATCATCCTTTGAGAATGACTGGTTCAGGTCGCGAATCTCTAACCGTCCCATATCACGCCACCTCCCCGGTCCGCCAGCGCAGGAAATACCGGTCTATATAATACCGGAAGATCATATCGAAGGCAAGCCCGATGAGCCCGAGGATGATCATGTACACCACCACGCTGTCCATCTGGTGGAGGTTGTAGAAGAACCAGAGCTTCTGGCCAAGACCGTAGTTCGAGACCCCGAAGAGCTCGGCGGCAACAAGGCACATCCAGCCGACGCCGGTCGCGATCCGGATACCGGAGGCAACGGAGGGGAGGGCTGCCGGAAACGCGATGTACCGGATCAGGTGGAGGTTCTTCGTGCACCCGAGCATCCTTGCCGCCTCGACAAAGACCCTTGGTACGCCGCGGAACCCGCTGTAGGTGTTGATGATGACAGGAAAGACCGACCCGATAAAGATGATGAAACCCGCTGCCGATGCCGAAAGGCCGAACCAGATGATCGCAAACGGGATCCACGCGAGCGGGGGGATCGGGCGGAGGAGCTCAATGAGCGGATCCAAAAAAGCGTCGAGCCGGCGGTTCCAGCCCATGATGATCCCAAGGGGAATGCCGACAAGGAGGGCCATGCCAAGCCCGATGGCGAAGTGGACAAGACTTGCCTGGATATCAAGGAGGAGCGTGCCGTTACCAAGCAGGCTGATGAACGCGGCAAGGACATCGGTGGGAGACGGAAGGATGAATGAGTCGTGGATGATGAATGACGCCACAAACTGCCAGAAGGCGAGTGCGAGCACAATCGCCAATGCACCGAGCCACCGGTTTTTGCCATCGATCTCAGTCTGTCGTTTCATGGAAGAGAAGTCCCTGCCGTTCTGCCGGCGGTATCCGGGAAGTGCCCCGTGCTTGTCCTAAAGTTAGCACCTCAAGAGAAAAAAAGGGTTGGTTGGAAAGGATCCGGCTTACTTGTAGAAGGTCAGGTCAAAGATCTGATCTTTGGTAAGCGGCGTCTTGATGTAACCGAGGTCGTACTGGATGGTTGCGTAGTCGAGCACCGGGTCAACGATCAGGTTCGGGTCGCTGTTCCAGTCGCCGTCCCAGTCATGGAGGGACTTTTTGACATCGTCGAGCTTTGCGCCGGTCTTGGTTGCGTAAATCTCTGCCGCCTCGTCCGTGTTCTGGAGGTTGTATGCAACCGCCTTGTCGTTGGTCTTGAGGATCTGGTCAACGATCTCCGGGTGGTTGCGGATCAGGTCACCGCTCACGAGGAGGACACAGCAGGTGTGGTGGGGATACATCTCACCGGACTGGATGACGACCTTCCCCTTGCCCTGCGTAATGATGGTGGTGGGGGACGGGTGGGGGAGGAAGACCGCGTCGACCTGGCCGGCCGTGATTGCGGTTACCGCGTCACCGGGGCCCATGCCCACGATCGTGACATCCTTGACCGGGTCGATGTTGTTCTTCATGAGCCAGTTGCGCAGGACGGTATCCTGGATGGTGCCGGCCTGGAAGGTGGCGATCTTTAACCCTTTCAAGCTTGCGGGGCCGGTATATTCAAGATCATTCCGGACAACAAGATCGGACCCTTGAGTGTTGACACCCGCGATGATCTTTGCATCGAGCCCCTGGCTGAGTGCGGTAAGAACGGGGGCTGCACCAACGTACGCGACATCGAGCTCGCCGGCCATCATGGCCGCCATCTCGGGGGCGCCGGTCGGGAAGACCTTGTCGCTCACGCTCTCGATACCGAGCGGTGCAAGGTCTGCCTGCCACCAGCCCTTCTCCATGGCAGTGGTGTGGGCGAGCTGGTGGGTGCTGGGCTGGTACCCGATCCGGAGTTCCTTGATCGGGGCGGCAGCCGGGGCTGTTGTTGCAGCCGGGGTGGTCGTTGTCGTGCCGGCCGGCTGGGTGCAGCCGGCAGTGAGCAGCAGGAGGGCAATTGCGATGAGCGCGATTGCCGTAACCTTCATCGATTTCATGCGGACAGTGTTATCCTGTCGATATTAAAAAAGATTGGAATAGCGGCAAAATTCCTCCTCTTTTGTATTAAAAACCGTGGCTAATTACGACAGAAATGGAGCGACATGTGTATAATTGTCCACTCATGGCGAGCACAGGAGGGAAATTTTCAGGACAAAAAGGAAAAATTTTTCATAATTTAACCTGATTGTATCCACACCATGGTACAGACCGACCCGATCGACCGGCTCATGCGCGGCGCACTCACTTCAGACGAGGAGTTCGTCCTCGTGCTGGAAGACCTCCTGCGCCGCGACCTCCGGATCAGTATCCGGGAACTGTCCGAAGCGAGCGGGATCGCCCAGAGCTCGCTGTACAAGATCCTGCACGGAAAGCGATCCCCCAACCTCTCCACCCTCCGCGCGATCATCCGGGCCATGCGCCAGTTCTACCGGGCCGGGGAGGGGGAGTTCATCGGGCTCATCGTTGCCCGCCCGGTCCTCGAAACCATCGAAGAGCGGACCACCGAAGTGGATGCCCGGAGGGTCACAGTCAGGGAATACCCGGTCCACACCATGGAAGACGCCATCGTTGCAGCAGTACGGGCGGAGCGCGAGGGTGCAGTTGCCATCGTCTGCGCCCCCATCGTATCGAGCGTCATCGAGCAGCTCGTCCACATCCCGGTGGCAACCATCATCCCGCGCGAATCGGTCCAGCGGGCGATCGAGCTTGCCGCCCGCAAGGCGTGGCTTTAATGACTGTATGATCAATAATAACCGGATATACGAACAGGGTGAACAATGCGAACCGATGTAGTACGACTGGGGCGCCTTGCCGGAGAGAGGTCCGGCGACATGATGCAGTTCCTCTCATCCATGGAAGCAGACCGCCAGATTGCCGATGCCGATATCCTCGTGGATATTGCCCATGTGCTGATGCTGGACAAGCAGAAGATCAATGACCGCAGGGTGACCCGACAGATCCTCTCTGCACTCCTGGTGCTCCACGAATCGGGTATCCCCGATGAGGCATTTGATACCCGGTTTGAGGATGTCCATGCAGGGATCGAGTCGCTCTTAATCGAATCTGCCGGCCCGGATATCGGGGGACGGATGCATATGGGCAGGTCGCGGAACGATGAGGTTGCAACCTGTATCCGGATAAAACTCCGGGAGGAACTCCTCAAACAGATGGCCGCGCTCGTAACGGTCCGGCAGGTCCTCCTTGCGATTGCCGCAAAGCACACGACAAGCGTGATGCCGGGATTCACCCACCTGCAGCATGCCCAGCCCACAACCCTTGCCCACCATCTCCTCGCGTACGAACAGGCATTCTCCCGCGACTTTGACCGGCTCAAAGACGCGTATGCCCGGGTCAACCTCTCGCCCCTCGGTGCTGCCGCATTTGCCTCCACCGGATACCCCATCAGCCGGGAATATACCGCATCCCTCCTCGGGTTCGACGGCCTTGTGGAGAACTCAATGGACGCGGTTGCAACCCGGGACTTCGCGCTCGAAACCCTTGCCGATCTCACCATTATGATGGCAAACACGAGCCGGCTCTGCGAGGAACTCATCATCTGGTCCACCTCGTTTGTAAAATTCGTGACCCTCGATGATGCTTTCTGTTCAACGTCATCCATCATGCCCCAGAAGAAGAACCCGGACACCGCCGAGATCATGCGGGCCAAGAGCGCTTCGGTCTTCGGGGCATTTGCGGGAGCGCTCATGACCGTCAAGGGCCTTCCCATGAGTTACAACCGGGACCTGCAGGAACTCACCCCGAACATCTGGCGCGGGATTCACGATGCAAAGGTGAGCCTCCGGCTCCTTGCTGACATGCTTGCCAGTGCAGAGTTCAACACGGGGAGGATGAAGGAGGAGGCAGGCAAAGGCTTCTCAACTGCCACCGAACTTGCCGACACGCTCGTCCGCTCCTACGGGCTTCCGTTCCGCACGGCCCACAATATCGTGGGAAGGGCAGTCATGAAAGGCAGCCTCTCGCTTGCCGCCCTTGAAGCGGCAGCACAGGAGGTCGGACCGAAGATCTCGTTGAAGAAGAAAGGGCTGACCCAGAAGAAGATCGACGAGGTACTGGACGTGGACTATTCCCTTAATCTCCGCAAGGCCCCGGGCGGGCCGGCGCCTTCAGCAACGAAGCGTGCCATCACCGGGCGCAAAAAGCAGCTCGAAGCTGACTCGGATCTCACCGACAAGCGGCTTGCAAAGCTTGCAAAATCCCGGGAGAAACTCATCACCAACGCACGGAGGATGGTAGCATAACTTCACAGTTCTTATCCGGTGACCGGATCCAGTGCTCGTACAGGGGCATGAGCAAAAACGGCGTGTACATTACTGAACGCGATGGTATGGCAGTAGTCAAACTCGATTCCGGGTACAATATCGGCATTCCTCCCGGCGCATGCACCCTGGTTGAGCGACCTGCTTCGGTACCGCCAAAGCAGATTGATGTGGTCCAGAACAAGAACCTCCCGAACCTTGCCATCGTCTCCACGGGAGGGACGATCGCAAGCCGGATCGATTACCGGACGGGGTCGGTCACCAGCCAGTTCAATGCGAGCGATATCCTGACGGCGATTCCCGATCTTGCGGAGATCGCCAACTACCGCACGATCCCTCTTGCCACAATCCTCTCGGAGAACATGACGCCCGCGATCTGGCAGGAGCTTGCGCGGGCGATCCATGACGAGATCAGGAACGGGGCAAAAGGCATCATCGTGACGCATGGCACGGACACCATGGCATACAGTGCCGCGGCCATCAGTTTCATGGTCGATACCCCGGTCCCCATCGTCTTTGTCGGCTCCCAGCGGTCGGCAGACCGACCATCGAGCGACAATGCGATGAACGCGGTCTGTGCCGCTGCGGCAGCAACAAGCGAACTCGGGGAAGTGGCCGTGGTCATGCATGCGACAACAAACGACGACAGCTGCGCGATCCACCGGGGAACCCGGGTGCGAAAGATGCACACCTCCCGGCGGGATGCATTCCAAAGCCTCGGGATTGCCCCCATCGGAGCAGTGGAGTACCCCTCGCGGAAAGTTACCCTCTCACCGGATGCGGTCCGGCGCGGAACCCGGACGCTCGCACTCCGCGATGCACTCGACCCGCACTGCGCCCTCATCCAGTTCTACCCGGGGATGCCCCCGGAGATCCTGGAGGCATACGAAGGGTACCACGGTCTTGTCATCGCAGGCACGGGTCTTGGCCACACCAGCACGACTCTCATCCCGCCACTGAAACGACTTGTTGAGAATGGGACGCTCGTGGTCATGACCTCTCAGTGCCAGAATGGCAGGGTCTGCGACCGGGTGTACGATACCGGCCGGGACCTCCTCAATGCCGGAGTCATCGAGGGCGGGGATATGCTGCCGGAAGCGGCGCTCGTCAAACTCATGTGGGTGCTTGGCAATGAGTTGGACAAAACCAGGGCCGCGGCACTGATGCAGGACGATCTCAAAGGCGAATGTACACGGAGGAGCGCCCATGGATTATAAGGCACTCGGCCTCGTGGCCGGAATCGAGATCCACCAGCAGCTGGATACGAAGGAGAAACTCTTCTGCCACTGCCCGACCACGCTCCGCGAGATCGCGGACCACAACGGCGAGTTCTCCCGCTATCTCCGGGCAACCGTGAGCGAGATGGGCGAGATCGACCGGGCGGCAAAGGAGGAGATGAAGAGCGACCGGATGTTCCGGTATTATGCGTACGACACCACCTGCCTTGTGGAGAACGACGAGGAACCCCCGGCACCGGTAAATGACGAAGCCCTCTCGGTCTGCCTCACGATCGGGAAGATGTTCGGTATGACTCCCGTGCCGCAGGTGCACACGATGCGCAAACTCGTCATCGACGGTTCCAATACGAGCGGATTCCAGAGAACAGCCCTTGTGGCATTCAACGGCGCCCTCCCCAACGGCGGGCTCATCGAGACGATCTGCCTTGAGGAGGAAGCGGCACAACGGGTCAAAGACGAGGTCTTTTCCCTGGACCGGCTCGGAATCCCGCTCATCGAGATCACCACTTCGCCGTGCATGCACACGCCCGAGGAGGTCCAGAGCGTTGCTGAACATATCGGTATGGTCCTGCGTTCCACCGGCAAAGTGAAGCGCGGTCTTGGCACAATCCGCCAGGATGTCAATATCTCAATTGCGGCCGGAGCCCGGGTCGAGATCAAGGGCGTGCAGGACCTGGACCTCATCGCTGAAGTGGTCCGGCGCGAGGTGCAGCGGCAGCAGAGCCTGCTTTCTATCCGCGACGAACTGGTGAAGCGCGGGGCAGTCGTGGATGCAACCGCGGGTGTCGAGGTCACGGCTCTCTTTAAGGAGACCAAATCCGCGGTGCTCAAAAAAGCCAAAAAGATCCACGCGGTTGTGCTCAAAGGGTTTTTTGGCCTTGTCGGCCGCGAGATCCAGCCGGAACGCCGGCTCGGCAGCGAGATGTCGGACTATGCCAAGAAGTGCGGGGTGGGAGGTATCTTCCACACCGATGAGCTCCCTGCATACGGGGTCACCGCAGAAGAGGTCGCCCACCTGCGCTCGTATATGCACGCGGCGGAACCTGACTGTGTCATCCTCGTTGCCGGTGCAAGCGAGAAGCAGGCAACCTGTGCTATCGGCCAGGTGATCACCCGGGCAAAGCTCGCGCTCTCCGAAAAGCCGGTGCCGGAAGAGACCCGGAAGATGCTTGAAACCGGCAGCACGGCGTACATGCGCCCGCTGCCGGGGGCTGCCCGGATGTACCCGGAGACCGATGTGCTGCCGGTTCTGATTGACGATGCCCAGTGGGAAGCGATTGTCATCCCCGAACTGCTCACGGCAAAGGCAGACCGGTTCGTTGCTGCATACGGGATCGAGCGGAACTATGCCCTCCAGCTGGCAGCGTCCGACAAACTCCCGCTCTTTGAGCAGGCAGTAGCAGAAGGCATCAAACCCAAACTCGCAGTATTCACCATCCTCTCCACCACAACCGAACTTCGCCGTGACGGCGTTGATGTTGCAGCGATACCGGACCAGGCATACCTCGATACCTGGCATGCCGTGGACTCCGGAAAAGCGGCACGGGAAGCGATCCCCGAGATCTTCCGGAGTATTGCCGGGGGCTGCACGTTTGCCAAAGCCCTTCAAAAACTGGCACCGGCCATCTCCCGCGAAGAACTTGAGAAGATCGTTCACACGATCGTTGCCGGCCGGGCGGATTTCGTGCAGCAGAAAGGTATGGCTGCCCTCGGGCCTCTCATGGGCGTGGTGATGGCAGAAGTGCGCGGCTCGGTGGATGGCAGGATTGTCAGCGAACTCTTAAAGCAGGAGATCGGGGCCCTAACCTCCCCGAAAAAACCCTGATTTTTTGCCGGATGCCATCCCGCTTCCGGAGCGTGCAGGCGCGAACCTTTATGAGCGGGACAGCAGAATTACATAAGGAGTTTCATTATGGGTAAAACAGGAACAACCCTCTGGGCACAGGTAAAAGGCGTCAAAGGACAGATCAGGCTCGTCCCGAAGAAAGAAGGCGAAGCCAAGACCCCGGGACCGAACCAGCGGTTCAAGGCAGGCGCAAATGTCAAGCAGATCGACCAGATGAACGAGGCCATGGGCGGACGCGGCGGTGCTCGCGGGGGCCGTGGCGGGCGTGGCGGCAGGCGCGGCGGCGACCGGTCCGGTGGATCCGGCATGAACGAGTCCACGGCAAACCCGATGATCCGCAGGCGCATGAAGCGCGCAAAGGTCTCAGCGCTCGGTTCAAAGGCAAAATCAAGCCGGTAATTGTTCCGGTACGTGCCCGTAACGGGTCAGGGGGTTTACCCAGACCCCGGAATTTTTTTCGTGCATCCCCGGAAGCAACGGGGAGTTGTATCAGATGATTTGTGTTTTTTAAACAGAACGCTATTTTACTCAAGAATTCCCATGGTGTGTATGGATCTGAAAACCGCAGTCAAAAGTTACCAGTTCGGCGAACGGGCAAAGTCCGAGCTGATCATGTCGTCCCAGTTATGCCTTGCGCTGACCGGGTTTGCCGAAGGGGAAAAAGCCGGGGGGAAACGGATGCTCCTCCTCCTTCTGGAGTCCGTTCGGAGCGAACTGCAGTTTGCCCAAAGCAGCACCGGGCAGAATGAATTCGGGCACGCGATAACCTCGCTCAACGATGCCATCTCCCTTCTTGAGAGCAACCAGCCCGAGCAGGCATCCCAGAAGATTGCAGCGGCGATCAGCGCCTCGACTACCCCTGCACAGAATGCATGGCAGGTCCTCTCCGAACATGGACTCCTCTGAGTTTTTCGGGTTTCTCGCACACCGCTCATCGGTCCGGGACTACACGGATGAGCCGCTGACCACGGAGGAGACGGAATATATCCTCGCCTGTGCCAGCACCGCACCGAGCGCCGGTAATCTCGAGGCATGGGATGTCGTTGTCGTGACAGAAGAGGATGCACGGGCTGCTCTTGCAGAAGCGGCCTATGATCAGGAACAGATCGCGGGGGCATCAACGGTCTTTGTCGTCTGCGCAAATTATGTCCGTTCGATGTCGCGGTATGGCGAGCGTGGGATCCTGTACGCCGTTCAGGACGCAACCATCGCCTGCACATTCATGATGCTTGCTGCCCATGCCAGAAAGATTCACTCCTGCTGGACAGGAGCATTCGATGAAGATGCGGTACGGGAAGTCCTCGCCCTGCCCCAGCATATCCGTCCCGTTGCACTGCTTGCCGCGGGAAGAGGACACCCGCCGGCAACGCTCACGGAGCGGATGGATGTCGGCGAGCACGTGCACAGCGAGCAATGGTAAGGTGAAAGATGCCGGATTATACTGTTACTTTGGAATCGGCCTGGTTTATCAAGGACGTGAAATCGCTTGATGATGCGATTGGAATAGCTATCAGCGAGGCGGGAAAACGCTTGAACCCGCAGGCAAAATACGTGGAAGTTGATGCAGGGATGCTCTCCTGCCCGTACTGCGAACAGGAACTCTCAAGCGCCATCGTGGTGGCAGACACGGCACTGGTAGGCCTCATCCTCGAGATGAAGGTATTCCGTGCCGAGTCGCCGGAACATGCCGGCCGGATCGCCAAATCCGTGATTGGAAAAGCCCTCCGCGAAGTTCCCTTAAAATTACTGGATGTGCAGGAACAATGATCCATATCGTGGGCCACACGGCTGTCGACCATATCTCAAAAGTTGCCCATCTCCCCGAGAAGAACTGCTCGACCCACATCTCCGACCGGCAGATCTACTATGGCGGCGGGGCGGCAAACATTGCCGCCGGGATCGCAACGCTTAACGGCGAAGTAACGCTCGTCTCCTGCGTTGGCGGGGACTTTGCGGGGAGTGAGTACGACCAGTGGCTCCGCAAGCTCGGCGTTCACCAGCAGTTCTTCGTTGTCCCTGATGCCCATACCCCGACAGCGTTCATGTTCACGGACGAGAGTGGCGACCAGATGACCTTCTTTGAGTGGGGGGCGTCAAAGGCGTTCAACAAGGCAGAGGCACCGGCTCTCCCCTTTGTCCACATGGCAACCGCTGACCCGGAGTTCAACTGCCGGGTGGCAGAGAAGAGCGAGTTCGCCTGCTTTGACCCGGGCCAGGATGTCTTCTGGTATACCCGGGAGCAGCTCGATTCTATCCTCGACAACATCGAGATTTTGTTCGCCAACCAGCACGAGGTTGCCCATATGTGCCGGACGCTCGGCACAACGCGGGAGGAGATCGTAAAGCGGGTGGGTACCGCCATCTTTACCATGAGCGGGGACGGGAGTACCCTGTACTCCAAGGGAAAGGAGACGATCATTCCCGTTGTCCCGGTGACCCTTGCCGATCCCACGGGAGCCGGCGACTCCTACCGGGCCGGGTTCCTCACGGCATATGTGCGGGGCTACACACCCGAGACCTGCTGCAGGATCGGCGCAGTGACCGCCTCCTTCGTGGTCGAGCATGTCGGCTGCCAGACGCACCTGCCCACATGGGACATGATGACTGAACGGTACAAAAAGCATTTCGGGCCGCTGGAAACGCCAAAGATACGGTGAGGGGTATGAGCTGGGCTGCGCTGACATCGGGAGGGAAGGACTCCATCCTCTCCTGCCAGAAGGCTATCGATACCGGCAAGGATGTCCGGTACATGGTCACGGCCCGGCCAAAAAACAAGGATTCCTACATGTTCCACTCGGCAAATCTCGATGCCGTTCCGGTCATCGCCCGCGCTGCCGGCATGGAATACGTGGAGATCACAACTCATGGGAGGAAGGAGGAGGAACTTGGCGATCTCGAAGCCGGGCTTGCTGCCCTTGACATTGAGGGCGTGATCGCCGGCGCGGTTGCATCAGTGTACCAGGCAGACCGGGTCCGGGCGATCACGAACCGGTTGGGACTGTCCCTCTATACCCCGCTCTGGCACATGGATACGGAAGTGCTGGTGCGGGAGGTTGCTGAACGGATGGACGCCCGCATTGTCGTGACGGCTGCTGAAGGTCTTGACGAAAGTTTTCTTGGCGCCCGGTTCGATGAGGTACTCATTTCCCGGTTGAATGCGGTAGCAAAGATCCACCGCATCAACCTCGCGGGGGAAGGCGGGGAGTACGAGAGCCTCACCCTGAATGCCCCGTTCTTCTCCCGGCCAATCACGTATACCAGCTCCGAGATCCGGTCATCGCCCGGCCGGCACGAGCTGATCCTTGGGGGGTTTAGGTAAATGACGCCGCAGGGCAGTGATGTGAAACTCGGGCAGCTGGCCCGGTACATCTTTACCGCCCCATCATGGAAGCGGTCACTGGTCCTCATCCTTCTGCTTGGTTTCCTCATCGATGGCGCCGGCGTAAAATCCTGGTTGAACCTCAACCTCTCGGGCCCCATCTCCTTCACCCTGCCAACCGTTGTCAGCAGTTACCTCTCGCTGCCGGAGACCTTTGTCTTCTCCGGCACCCTGATCTTCACGATCCCGGCCATTGCTGCACTTGCCCTGACCAAACCGTTGATCGAACTGGGCGGCAAGACCATGACCTGGAACCGGTCTGCGCTGCTTGCGCTCACCTGTACGGTCTTTGGGGTCATCATCACCATCTCCGCTCTCTTCGTATCGGTGACCCTCATTCCTCTTGCCTATGCCATCTCGCTGGGATTCATCTTCGGCCTCAGGCTGCTGGTGCTGGTGGCGATCGCGGATTACCGGGTCCCCCGTATGGTCATCCCTGCCCTCACCCAGAGCGGGGTCGGGATCATTGTCGGGATGATCCTCTTCTCACCCTCATTTGCCATCTTCGCGCTCGTGCTCCACCTTGTCTTTGGCATGGGGTTTGCCATCCTTATCTGGATGATCGAGCGGCCACTCAAGCGGGCATTTAAGATCCGGGGGCTGGCATTCATCAACGCTTTCATTGCCCACATGACCGACGGCTCCAAAGGCATGGAGGATTTCTTCCGGGATATCGGGGAAGGGATCTATGTCCCGCAGGTCAGCTTCTTCTTCTCCCGCGGCAGGAAGACGCCGGTCATCTTCACGGTCCCGAACCTCCATCCCGGGCCAATGGGGGAGATCGGTGGGGGCAACCTGCCAAAAGTGCTGTATGATTATTTCTGTCCCGAAGAGATGTTTGTTGCACACGGATGCGCCACCCATGATTTCAACCTGGTCTCCGATACGGAGATCACAAAGGTCATCAGTGCCCTGCAGAAGTCCCGTACCGACCTTGACTACACCGCACTCGCCGGAAAATCCGGCCGACATTCCTTTGGCAGCGTGCAGGTGTTATTCCAGCGGTTCGGGGACTCAGTCCTTCTCGTCACCTCCCGGTCGCCGGAGATGACCGAGGATCTGGACTTCTCAATCGGGATGGCAATAATGGCGGAAGGTCACCGATGGTTCCCGCATGTCGCGGTTGTTGATGCCCACAACTGCATGACGGATCTCTCATCACCCATTCTGCTTGCCACCCATACGGCAATGGAGTACCAGCGGGCATCCCTTGAGGCAATGGAAGCGTGCAAAGATGCATCCCTGCACCCGTTGCGGATCGGGATCTCGCACAGTCCGCTTGCATTTTCCCGCGAACAGGGATTTGGGGATCTCGGCATCCAGGTGATGGTAGCCGAAGTCGAGAACCAGAAGACCGCCTATATCCTGGTTGACGGAAACAATGTTGCACAGGGGGTCAGGGAGATCCTGCTTGCGCAGGTTCTCACCCTGGTGGACCATGCGGAGATCATGACCACGGACTCGCATGTGGTAAATACCATCACCGGGAAGAACCCGGTCGGTATGGCGGTACCGGCAGATGAGATCATCCCCGTGGTTATGCAGGCCGTCCGCGATGCGGTGCTGGATCTCACCCCTGCTGAGACTGCTGCGGCAACCGCCCAGTGCGAGAACGTGATCGTCTTTGGATCAAACCGGATCGTCCAGCTCGCAAGCACGGTTAATGCTATGCTGGTCTTTGTTGCGCCGCTCTCCCTTGCGATGCTGCTGCTCGCATTCCTTCTCTCCATTCTTGCCTACCTCGTGATGGGATAGCCGGGCAACAGGGCCCGGTTTTTTAAAATACCTTTGGATTTTCACCGGTTTTTCAATCCGGGACTTCCGACCACAGGATATTTCGTGATTTGCCAGGTATGCTCTGGTAAAAAGGAGGGTGAGACCGGAATAACGTTATTACGAGACCCAATGTCCGGATCTTCGTTTAGCGGTTTGAATCTTTCAGGGGGTGAGAGGGGATCAACGTTCATCCAGCCACACTCAGTGCAACCCGCTGGATCGATTTCGATTTGGCTACAACGGTCCATGTGGCCGTTCCTGCCGACAGGATCAGCGGAAAGACCGTGAAAACGGGGAACCACATCCAGGCACTGCTGTAAATGCGTCGCGTATGGCAGGGGGTTCAAGAAACGTTTCGAGTGCCCGGACTGCGGGTATGTTGCCCATGCCGATATCAATGCCGCATTCACTATTGCTGCGGAATCACGGGAAAATGCGTCGGGCAGATGCCTTGTACCGGGGGAACAGGAGTTTGCCGGCATCGGAAAGATAGAACTGCGGCGGCAGATTAGAAGACCGATGGCCAACCCACTGCAGCCACCTGAAAGGGGTGACTGTATCGGTTGTACAAACCGCCTCGCAATCCATGATGAGGGATAACTTTTTTTTAGGATAATTCCTCACTGAACAACGACTGATGCATTTTTGTCAAAGGGATTTTTTCGCATGGCGAGCGAGAACAGGTACGGGTAGTTGTGCTTGAGGTACTGCATGTAGGTCAGCCATTCCATCATAAGAAGACGGTACACGCGGTTGAGATCCCCGGACAGGTGAGCACAGTCTGCCCCTGGAAGGGAGCAAAGGTTGTCCCGTGCCATCAGCTCCTCGGCTAAGTGATAGAGAGCCTGCAGGAGGGGGGTGAAACTGTCGTGTTCGATCATCTGCGGGTTTTCCAGCAGGGTCAAGAGGAATCCTTTCTGGTGGGTGAGAAAGTTGTGCAGCTCTTCCATGGAGAGGGAACAACAGTCAATATTGCAGGTGTGGTTCTCAAGAACCAGGCGGGCTTTTTTAAAATCCGCATCGGACCAGTTGTTGGTTACGATCAGCGCAGAACGGATCTCATCAATTGAGGGGTCCTGCTCGCTCATGGTTTTGAGGATTTTCGTTCCCACTTCTGAGAAGAAGATCCCGATGATCATGTTGAGTTTCTCGAGCCGGCTCTTCCGTTCGCGATCATCGATCATGGATTCAATGGAATTGGCTGCAACTCCCACAAAACAGCCTACCCCGGTCAGGATGATGATCATAACGAGAATTTTCCCCGCAGGGGTTACCGGGTGGATATCGCCATAGCCAACCGTTGCTATCGTCACGATAAGGAAATACAAAGCATCAAGGGGCTGAAGGTGCTCAAGCACCATGAGTCCGATCATGCCGAAAAAAAGGACGCAGAGGAGGATGCTCACGTAGACCCGCATCCTGATCGAGAGGGAGAGATCCATCAGTCACTAATCCCTTTTTAAAAATATAAACTGGTGCTTTTTTCGCACGCGGTTTATGGGAAAACAACAATACCCCCGACCAGATTCGAACTGGTGTCGCCAGCTCCAAAGGCTGGCATGATTGACCACTACACTACGGGGGTGCATCTTGTATGAGACCAATACTCCTTGTGAGAAAAGGCGATCTATCATTTGGCTTTTTGGAACTATTAAGGATAGCTTTGAACTGGTTATGCCTCGTCATTTCAAGAAACCCTTTGAGGGAAAAAACGGAATCGTGAATTTCATAACCAAGGGGAAAAACGAGATTGGTTACAATCTTCAGGATCCGATCATGATATCGGCCGGGGGTTTTTCGTGGCCGACTTTCCTGGCAGGCTCTTTCTGGTCCGGTGTTTTTGTGGCAGCGGGTTTATGCGAATGATCCTCGTTTTTCTGTATCGGCCTCTGGAAGAGGGCAAGGGTCTCCCTGCTCACCCTGAGCTGTTCCTGCATGAGACTCGTAAGTTCTGCGAAGATCTTATTCTGGGCAGCTACAAGCTGTTCCAGTTCACGGGTTGATCCAGATGAATCGGAATCCGGTAGATCTGTACCCTGCTGTTTTTTGATGAATTCACCGCGACGTTTCCAGATCTTGCTGATGCTGTCGATACCTTTTTTCCGGGTCGGGAACTCTTCCCGGTATCGCTCGTAAAACTCGTGGCTGTCTGAGCACTGGACAACCAGATTGATCTCGGCCTCATCGATCTTCTCGTATTTGCGTTTATGGACCTTTGGCATGGTACCTTTCAGATACTTGTACGGGTCAGGAAAAAAGAATTGCGGTATGGATCCGAAAATTTTTGATATATTCCACTTTTTTTTAATGTTCATATTGATACACCGAAAATACCCTCATTTGGAAAAATTTTGAAATCAATTTTACGGAAGAATCTCGTAAAATTGACCATAGATCCCATATCAGGGGGGGAAATGAAATTATTTGGAAAAAATTAAAAATTAAAATTTTTCATTCGAAGATTATTCCCCCAAAAACAATGGAAATGCAGATTTGATGAAGAAGATTCCAGAAAATTAACAAAATTTTATTTTTTTTCATGCAGACAAAACAAGATTGGAATAAAAATACGAAGTAAAAGGCTGGCTTTTTGCAGATACAAATGGAATTTTTAAATTTTTTGGCACACGAACTGAAAAAATTCCATTGGAAATCATTGAAGAAATTGAGTAATACCTATGTTAACGAAATAATTTCCAAAAGAATCGAACAAAATTTTTTTTATGAGAGAGAATTTGGATTCAATTTTTTAACAAATTTTTCTTATGAGAGAAAATTTTAGAATTGGAATTTTTTAAAAATTTTTAGTTTTAACGAAAATGAATTGGAAATTCAAATATATCCAATTAATAGAAAAGATTCTTTGATCCAACATTAAATTTGATTAAAATGGAAACTTTAAGTTTTATGAATGAAATTGGAAATTTAAACATTTAAATTTTTAAAAATTTTCTTCGGATATTAGATTCATTGAAAAAAATTTAAAAAAAAACCAATACCAAAACCATTGCGCCGCAGAAAATTTTTGCAGAATAAACCCGTTGCGATTCCATCTTGCCACTCCAGTGCAACCGGGCAAGACCAACCGAGCTCTTCTGAATTCATCCAGGTCCGCAAGATTTTGATAAAAAAATCATTCGTAAATCCCACTAGGCATTAAGGATAT
>JBFYKS010000092.1:0-5621 GCA_041305785.1 Methanoregula sp.
ATACCGGCACCGATACTGCCGCTGGCTTCTGGTCCGGGTACGGATACCCGTTTGAAATACCCGGAGATATGGCCGGGACAGCAGGCGGTGATCTTCATGGCAGGATCCTTTTCTTCTGGCGTGGTAATACAATTACTCTCTCTTCCCATAAAGCATTTCAAGAGCGCTGCTCCGGTGAAGCGGATACCAAAAGGGTACTAATCCTGATCGCTCGTGATCTGGAGATCCCTCAGGATTCGCCTTATGTGGCCGATGTTGATGGTTCGGGTGGTGAGGAGACAGAGATGGTACTCTTCATAGGGTGCCACAATGACGTTTCCCTCCGGGATCTGGAGCGTCATGTGGACAAACGATCCCCAGTCGAGGTGCGGGGTGATCTTCCGGGTTGTTGCCAGCATGTTACGGGCGATCCTGAGGAGTGGCTCGATCTCGACATCCCCCATCAGGATGATGTTGCGTTCTTCGTTGAAGACCGAGATGGCAACCACCCCGTTGAGTTTCTTTATCTGCCCGATAATTTTGATGGCCTCTTCATCGAGCACGACCGAAGCTGAGGGAATGACCGGCGGGGGGGATGCAGCTTTTGGCGGGGTAACGACCGGCTGGGGGGGCATGGTGGGGGGTGCCGGGGGAATGGTCCTTGGCAAGACTTTCTCCCGTGCGGGCTCTGGCTGGACCGGGGCCGGTTGGGGAACGGGCGGTTTTGAGGCCGGCTCCTGCCTGGCTGGAGCGGGTTGTGGAACCGGGGGTATGGGAGCCGGAGCGGGTGCAGGTGGTGGCAGAGGAGATGCCGGGGGTTTTTGCCCGGTTACCGGAAGCGGGGGTGAGGGGGGGGCAACAGGAAGGGGTTCAGGGGGAACCGGGGCCGGTTTTACGGGTTCCACAACCGGTCTTTCCGGCTGCGGGGGAATTGTGGTCCCCTCCTCATCGATATTGCATATTCGTAACGCTTCGGCAAACTCGTCAGGGGAATATTTGCAGAGGTTGAACTCGATTGTGGGGTGGGAGTTGAAATAATCAAGAGCCGCATGGCCGCGGAGCTCGATCCTGCCGTGCTTGAAGTAATAGGCAAGGGGTTTTCCTTTCTGGATCAGGATGAAACCCTCGCCATCCTGGATAACCACTCTCACGATACCGATGAACCGTACCGTGTGGGTGAAGATCCACTGGGGGGGTGCCTGCATCCACCCGATACTCTGCCCTTCAGGTAACTGTTCGATCATAACTGTGCCACAATACTGTCCTGGTTCTTCTTCATCTCGTAGGTTATCTGCCCGATGTTTGCGGTATTCTTTGCAATGATGACTAAGAAAAACTCCTCCATGAGGGGCCCGAGAATGAGAAAGTTATCCGCATATTCTACAAAGACCATGGAGAGCAGGGCATCGCCGAAATGTTTTGCCGTCACCTGCGAGTCGAGCATGATCGTTGCAATGACATTCTGGAGATCTGCATCAATGGAGATTCCCGATTTCATGCTCTCGATGATCTCGCCATTCTCCTGAACAACAAGTGCAGCCTGTACGCCATTGATGATGAGGAATCGGTTCAGGGTTTCTTTGAGCATTCTTTAAATCCCCGGATTGTTATGGTATCCCTGTATGCCGGACCCGCGCGGGATGACGTATCCTCATCCCGCTGCCGGAACCGGCTTTTGTCTCCTGGCACCAGCCGGAATTTTTCTTATTCGTTGTCTTCCTTTGCGAGCGTATCGAGGATCTTATAGGTATTGATCATGCGGTTGAATGCGGTCTGGAGTTCCCCGATCTCATCGTTGCTGAGCAGTTCGATCTCCGGGTTCTTGAGTTCCCCGGTGCTCATGCTTGTCGCGATCTTGGAGAGTTTCACGATCGGGTTCGTGATGCTGCTGGCAAGGAAGAAACTCCACATGACAACAACCGAGAGGGTGATTAAGGTGATGATGAAGATGCTGTTGGCAAGCCCGATGTTGCTGATGATGCTGTTGTCACCCATGATGACAATTCCAAGGAGGATCATGGGGATTGTTGCAACAAAGAGCATACTGACCATCAGCTTGTAAAATATCGGGATCTGGAAGGAGAAACCGGTTGGTGCCGGTTTTTGATCCGCTCTCTTCATGGAAGGCATAGATCAGTATTTACACAAACATCACTTAAACGTTCCTCTATAATTCCGGGGTTAACTCTTTCTTGGATGGGGCAATTGCCGGCAATTATTTAAAAATCGGGGAGATCCGTTCAATCGCGTTATGGCTCGTGAACCGGATCCGGAATCACGGTAAGTTTGCAAAAAATGCCATGGGCGATCTCCTCTTTCCCGCCCGTCAAAATTGTACTTCCCTGCGCGTCCAGCAGGACATACTCCCCGTACGTGCTCCCCATGGTTTCAGGCCGGTTCATGAGGACCATGGCAACCCCCAGTTCAAGCAGGGCCCGGGCGCCCGTTTCGGGTGACCGGTCAATCTTGAAGGCGATGGTGAACGGGTGGAACCGGGTAACCACTTCAGTGATCAGTTTGGGGAGGGGCTCAAGGGCGATGGTTGCAGGGTTCCCGCTGGGTATCTTTCCCTGTACCGGTGCCGGTGCAAAGTCCGAGATCGCTGCTGCGCTGATGTAGATGTCTGTCGCCCCCTGCTCTGTGAGGAACCCGATCACGGAGTCACGCATCTCCAGAGCGGTGTCGGCAGCAAGGTTTGTCACGCAGGGGAAGCGGTCGCGGTGAACAACGGTCACGTCAGCCCCGAGCCGGAAGGCCTCCCGGGCAAGCGCCCGGCCCATCTGCCCGCTCGACCGGGTGGTGAGGACCCTGACATCGTCCACCACTTCCCGGCAGGGCCCGCTCGTAATGAGCACCCGTTTCCCCGCAAGGGGGCGGCCACTGGCTGCCCGTTCGCACCAGAGGACGATCTCCTCCTGCGTGGGCATCTTTGCCTTGCCCTCTTCGATGCGGGGCTCCATCACCTCAACACCCCAGCCTTTCAGGCGCCGGATGTTCTCTACGAGGTCCGGGTGCCGGTACATGCTGTGGTGCATGGCGGGAACGAGAATGATCGGCATCCTGCTGCCAAGGGCGGTTGTTGCAAACGTCGTCACGGGGGTGTCATCGATCCCGCACGCGATCTTGCTGAGCGTATTTGCCGTGCACGGGGCGATGAGGAGGAGATCGGCCGAACCTTCGTCCCCGCAGAAGGTGACATGCTCAACGAGCCCGGTGATGCGGGTGATGACCTCGTGACCGCTGGCATACGCAAGTGCATCGGGTGTCACGATCCCGGCAGCTGCCGCGCTCATGACAACCCGCACCCCGGCACCCCGGCGCCGGAGTTCGTGGATGAGCTTTACGAGTTCGACTGCCGCGATGCTCCCGGTGACGCCGATGACAACCTGTTTTCCGGCAAGGGTCGTTTTTGTCATGTTATCGTGATGTCATGCACCACATGCCAGGCATGCGGGCGGTACTTCTTCACCTTATGTACACGAATGCCACAAGAAAAACCTGCGCTTTCCACGGTTGCCCGTACCGGATCTTCCGGTCCTTCGATGGCGTGGAGATGGATGGTGCTGCCCGGCCGGACATGGCGGAGAGCATCGGTGAGCATACCGGTTGCATCGAAGTGCCCCATGACGATCCGGTCATAGATGCCGTCAAGCAGGTCGCGACAGTCGCCAAATGAGACAGTGATACGGTCTGCCAGCCGGTTCTCTACGGCATTGCGCGTAAGGTACCCGCAGGCAACCGGGTTGATCTCCATGGCATGGACCAGTGCCCCGGCACCTGCCATCGGGATGGAGAAGTACCCGATACCGGCGAACATGTCAGCAACCCGTTCCGGGGTATTCCCCTGACGGATCAGCTGCGCGATCCGGCACTTCTCGGTCCGGTTTCCCTGCGAGAACATCACTTTTGACGGGTCGAGGTGGTACACGTACCCGCTCTCGCGGTGCCGTGTCTCACCACACTCGCCCCAGACTACTTCGGTCCGGGGTGTCCGCGTGATGTCATCGAGCGCTTCGCGCCAGATGACCCCCCGGGGATTTTTGAGGTTCACGATACGGGTGATATCCTCTGTCGTGGGCCGCGTTCCGTGGACTACTGCAATGTCACCGATCAGGTAAAACCCGCGGCCGGTATAGGCCGGCTCTGCGGTGATTTCCCGTTCAAACGATCTCCCGGGTAGGACCGGCACCCATGCGATATCCCCCTCAATGTACGGCCTCCGGGACCGGTCCACCCAGTCCTCAACCTGGATTTTGCCGAGTCGCTCCTTACCAATGCCCCGGACACGCATTGTCTACCTGACAATTACCAGTTCGTCCCCGTCGCGAAGAACGCCGACATGGTCCCCGGCCCGGACCTCCATCCACGCAAGCGCCCTGAACTCTTTTGTCTGCTGGGTGAGGGGATCCATGACGCCGATGGTCTTTTTGTCGGCATAGGCCACGAGCGCTGATTCCGGGCTCCGGGCATTCCCGATGATTCGCTCCACGTCCTCGTCACGAATGGATTTGGGCGACCCGTCATTCAGATCCATGGCCCGGACATAGCGCGATTCCACCCGGTCGACCTGGAGGTACCGGCCCTTCACTTTCACCACATCGTATTTCTGGAAACGGGGGAGCCGGACCGAGTAGGTGATCCGGTAGAGCTGCCGCCCGTTCTTCTCCCCGACCAGTTTGGGGTGGGTGGTGTACCTGCCGCCCAGCTGGGCAACGATCCGCTGCGAGATGAGCTGGCCGATGTGCTGGGTGCCAATGGTAATATCGAGCCCGTCCTTGTTCGGGGTCATGTCGGAGATGAACGAGAGGCGTTCGCCGCCGGCCTGGAGGGAGTCTTCGGCCTCCTGCGCGATCGAGGATGCAACCTGCGTCTCGTAACTGCTGGTCGGCCTGCCTTCGGCCCGGACCTGCACGATCCCTTCGTAATAACTTCCGCTGATCCGGTTGCAGCGATCGCACTGCTCCTTGTGCCAGACGATCTCGACCGTGCAGGTGTCCTCAACGGGTTTCTTGTACAGGAGCGCCCGTATCTTCAGGTACGCCCGTGAACGGTTGACCGTGAGGTCTTCGACCACGACTTCAATGGTCGGCTTTTTTGCCTGCTCGTGGAAATGGACTGCCGTCCGGGCAAGGTCCGGGGCGATCTCTGCCCGGGTGCGTTCCGTGTCGGTCCACGTGTTCCCCTGCTTCATCGCTCCGCAGCTGGGGCATTCGGTATGGGTGACCCGGTTGTCGCAGGAGAACCACGGCTCGCTGCCGATCCGGCACTGCGTGCAGAGCCCGGGCTGTTCGGTTGGTTTGCCGCATTTGGGGCAGAAATTATCCTTGATACTCATAGCATGTAGACCTGTGCGTGGGGAACCTTGCCGATCATGATGCAGCAGGAGCGGTCAACCAGACCGAGACCGGCCGCAACACTGACCGAGCGCTCACCGATGAGATTGATGTTACCGGCTCTCTTTAAGGCTTCTGTCACCTCGGCCTCCGTTGCCGGGCATGAGCCATAGAACGACTCGGTTATCATTATGGTCATCGTTTCGGTGCGGAGCGTCGTGTTGATCAGTTCGCGGTCGCAGACTGCCACGATGTCCCCCCCATCCGGGGAACGATGGATCTTTAAGAACATTGGGTACGTAATTGACG
>JBFYKS010000093.1:0-2829 GCA_041305785.1 Methanoregula sp.
GGCGTCGAGGACTCTGACAGCGTCAGCGTTGAGGTGGGGCCGTGATGGACAAGGCGCTTGCAGCGCTGCGGGACGGGAAGTTCATCCTGCTCTATGATTTCGATGACCGCGAGGGCGAGACGGATTTTGCAATCCGTTCCGATGCGGTCACCCCCAAGCACATTCTCCAGATGCGAAAAGACGGCGGCGGGCTCATCTGCACGGCCGTCCACCCGGTCGCCGCCCGGCGCCTCGGTCTCCCGTTCGCAAGCGATGCCCTGCGGGCGATCGCGGTTGCCGAGCGGGAAGGCGATATCCCGTACGACCGGAAGAACCACTCCTCTTTCTCGCTCTGGGTGAACCACCGGAATACCTTCACCGGCATCACCGACCGCGACCGGTCCCTGACCGTGAACGCGATTGCCGAGCAGGTGAAACAGGCCCTCAATGGTGGCAGTGTTAACTTCCACGAAACCTTCCGCACCCCGGGCCACATGGCCCTCCTCCGGGCAGCGGACGGCCTTCTCGATGTACGGAAAGGCCAGACCGAACTCTCGGTTGCCATGGCCGATATGGCGGGAATAACGCCCTCCGTCACCATCTGCGAGATGCTGGACGATGAGAGCGGTTATGCTCTCACCAAAGCAGATGCAAAACTGTATGCAAAGAAGCACGGGCTCGTCTTTATCGAGGGGCAGGAAGTGCTGGACCGGTGGGAGAAGGAGAGGAAAAACCGGAAACCGGCTCCCGGCATTCCCTGATACCCCCCGCGGGGTTTTTCTCTCTCAACCTTTTTTACCCAAAAGACGCAGATTATCTTTCATCCATGACGGAGGTACAGCATCCGCCGGAATACCGGAAATCTGAACGTGGCGGAGAACTCTGGAGCGCGATTGAGATCTCTGCCACCCCTGAACGGGTATGGGAGATCCTCACCGCATTCTCAGCATACCCTGACTGGAACCCGTTTATCCGGAATGTCCGGGGCGATCTCGTTGAAGGCGGGCAAATAACCGCAGACCTCCGCCCGTCCGGATCCTCCGGCATGACGATACGCCCGGTTCTCCTGACCGTGAACCCGCCCCATGAACTCCGGTGGAGGGGGTATCTCCTCTTCCAGGGATTGTTTGACGGCGAACATGTCTTTGAGATCCGGCCCCTTGAGGAGCGCCGCTCCCTGTTCATCCAGCACGAATACTTCTCCGGGCTCCTTCTCCCGCTCCTTGTCCCGATGCTGAAAGACGGCACCGCCCGCGGATTTGCCCTGATGAACAAGGCGCTGAAAGAACGGGCTGAACAACCCCCCCGATCTGAACGGGAATTTCCCCGGTGAGATCGTGGGACAGGGATTAACCGGCAACTCCAGAACACCGCCGCATGCGGTGCCGGAACATTTCACCAGAATTATTACCCCTCCCACCCCATTTTTCCTATGAAAGTCCCGCTCACCGAACTTAACGACCGCCTGAAACGCTTCCGTGAACGGATGGATGCAACGCAGCCCGGGTGGGAGATGGCAGCCATCACCGGAAAGATCCCCCTCTACTACTTCACAGGAACCATGCCGGATGGTCTCCTTCTCATCCCGCAGGACGGCGAAGCGGTCTTCTGGGTGCGGCAGAGTTACGAGCGGGCAGTAGACGAGTCGTTCTTCCCTGACCTGAGAAAGATGCGGAGCTACCGTGACGTAGCGGCGGGTATGGCGAAGATCCCGCAGGCGATGTATCTTGAAACTGACCTCGTGCCCATTGCGCAACTCCAGCGGATGCAGAAGCACCTGCCATTCATCGATGTGAAATCCGCAGACGCGGAGGTATCAGCAGTCCGGGCCAGGAAGAGCCCGTACGAGCTCTCGCTCATGGAACGGGCAGGGAAGATCCACCGGCACGTGCTCGAAGATCTTGTGCCCGGGATGCTCAGAGAAGGGATCGACGAGGTCACGTTCGCCTGCGACCTGTACTCGGTGATGGTGAAGGAGGGTCACCAGGGTATTATCCGCTTCGGGATGTTCAACGAGATGTTGCTTGGCCAGATCGGGTTTGGCACCAGCTCCATAAGCCCGATCTGCGTGGATACCCCGGGTGGCGTATCTGGAATGCACCCGTCGGTCCCCCAGATGGGCTGTCGGGAGCGGAAGCTCACGAAAGGCGATCTTGTCGTCATCGATATCGGGTGCGGGTGCAACGGGTACCAGACCGACAAGACCCTTTCATACATGTTCGGCAGATCGATCCCAGATGCAGCAATCCGTGAGCATGAACGGTGCGTTGCGATCCAGGATGAGATTGCATCCATGCTCAAACCGGGTGCTGTCCCCGCCGGGATCTACCGGACCATCATGGCCGGCCTTGATCCCGGTTTCCTCAAAAATTTCATGGGCTATGGTGATCGTCGGGTGAAGTTTCTCGGCCATGGCATCGGGCTCTGGATTGATGAGACGCCGGTCATCGCGGAAGGGTTCAATGAACCGCTCGAAGAGGGGATGGTTTTTGCTATCGAACCTAAAAAAGGGATTTCGGATGTGGGGCTTGTTGGTATTGAGAACACGTTTGTCGTGACGCCGCAGGGAGGCCGGTCGCTGACCGGTACCAGTAAAGGACTTATCGAAGTATACTGACGGCCTTTTAGGTAGTCAGAGGGAGAAAGGGTGGCCGGGCGGCTTGGAGATTGCCGCACGTTCAATTCTTTTTTAGTTTTTTTAAGCTGGCTTCGGGCAGCATCTTTGCGATGCTCAGCTTCGTGGGGCACCGCCCGAGTTTGAGGCCCTGCTTCTTTGCCTCTTCCTTGAGCGTCTTTGTGTCAATGTCTTTGATGAATTCACCCAGTTCTTTTTGCTCCATAGGGATCAGT
>JBFYKS010000094.1:0-4281 GCA_041305785.1 Methanoregula sp.
TCGTGTTCGATCCCTGCGGGTTCGTTACCGTCAGCGTCACCGTATACGTTCCAGCAGAAGAGTAAACATGCTCCGGGTTCTTCACGTCCGAAGTCGTGCCATCGCCAAAGTCCCAGCTCCACGATGTCGGGAACCCGGTCGAACGGTCGTAGAACCGGATCGCGGCCGGGGCTGACCACGAAGTCTTGTTGGCAGAGAGTGCAGCTACCGGAACAATCGGATCATAGACATGGATATAGTCAGTCGAGGTCGTTTTGTCGGACCCTAGATCATTGATTGCGGTCAGGGAAACCGTGTATGCTCCGGGTGCTGAATAGACATGTTCGGGGTTCTTGAGCGTGGAATTCGTGCCATCCCCAAAGTCCCATAAACGCGATGTCGGGGAGCCGGTTGACCGGTCATAGAACCGGATTGCTGCCGGGGCCGACCATGAGGTCTTGTTTGCGGACAATGCTGCTATCGGAACCGTTGTGGAAAGGGCTTTTCCTGGTGCCGGGGTTTCAACGGAGGTTGTGGGAGTCGTGATACCTGAATCCGGTGTCGGTTCGGCTGTTGGCTCCTCAGTCGCAGCGGGAGTTGGTTCAGCTGCGACGGTGTCAGTTACCACAGGAGTCGGCTCAGCAGCCGGAGTTTCGGTAGCAACAACCGTTGGTTCAGTGTTGGGCAGGGGGGTAACAACGGGGGTGGATTCCGGGGGGGTTTCCGGTGTCGGAGCCGGTGTTGCGGTTGGTGTAATCTCCGGTGTTGATGATATCGTGGGTTCCGGCGTAGCCTCTGGCGTTGGTTCTGGCGTTGTCACCAGGGTCTCTTCCGGAGTTTGCACAACATCTTCAGCTGCAAAAACCGGGCCGCACAGGATGAGACCCACAATCAATACCTGGAATAATCTGAATACCGGGACGGAAATTCTCATAACCTACCTCGCAGGAAACCGTACACAGCCTGAGCTGGAATGAACTGACCTGCAACTTTTCTACCAGTTATCACGGGACGGATTTACCGGAAGATTACCCGCACGGGGGTTGCTGCCGCCATTGTGTCAGGACATGATGGTTTTCTTATTAACCGGATTATTTTGAGTGTTGATTATATATGCGTTGGTTTTTTATCGCGAAATGACCTGGTGCACATAGTAAATGTTTTTATTTTGATCAAAACATTCGCATAACTTCATCCCTTCCGGGATATTTAACGACAATATGCGGCGAGAGAGTTCACCATTAGCGGGTTTCTCACGTATTTGAAAATTAAAAATTTCCCAATTTCCGGCATGATCCGGATCGCTTCATACCCTTACTTCCGGCGTTTCTCCAGTTCCTGCATAACCTCTGAAAGTTCCACGCCGGCTCCACGAAGGGCAACGAAGATGTGGAAGAGGAGGTCGGCAGTTTCCTCGACCGTCCGCTCATCAACCCCGTTCTTGACCGCAAGGATGAACTCGGTGGCTTCCTCACCCACCTTCTCGAGTACCTTGTCGATGCCTTTTGGATCGGCAAGGAGCCGGCTCGTGTAGGACGATTCCTGCGGGTTGTCTGCCCGATCGCAGATCACCGCCCAGAGTTCGGCAATGACCGCCGGATCAATTGTGGCCTTCATGCGACCTCCGTTGCCAGCAGCACTTCCCCGACATCGATCCCGAAGAACCGGTGGCAGAGGAGCCGCGCCTTCTCGATATTGCAGCCGGCCTTGCCAATCGCGATCCCAAGGTCGCTCTTCTGCCGGACAATGACATTCACCGGCCCGTTCTCGGGAGCGTGTTCAACCGTCATCACCTCGGCAGGCTTGAAGATGTTGGTGATGAAGGTATCCGCTGTTTCAGAGAACTCCACCATCTCGATACGCTTCCCGAGCACATTGGTTAAGCGTTTGATATTCTCGCCTTTCTTGCCGATCGCAAGACCCATGTCGCCCGGGCGGATCACGTAGATGACCCGGTCGAAGCGGTCGTCAATAACGCAGTCCAGTGCCGTTGATTTGGTCAAAATTCTCAGCTCTTCGATGTATCTCCGTTCCTTAAAGCCGATATTGCGCTCCATGGTAAAATCAATCCTATCGTATCCGAGGATTTGTGGTATTCGAAATTTGTGTATCCCGTGGGATAATTTCCCGGAAAACCCGGGCATATGCGTGTTGATTTAGTGAAATGATCACACTGCTATGGTAAAAAAGTTGTGAAAGGGATTTTAAATTACCGGATGGTGTACGTGATGGTTACTGAAGCGCTCACCGTGATATCGCCCGGCTGGACAGGAGTGGATGACGCCATCCGCGTGTCGCCATTGCCCGCGTACTGGTAGTTCTCGAACAGAACGGGGTAGTACCCGCCGGTGATATCGGCATTCTTCACACCCGTGACTGCGGTTCCCATGGCACCGGCAACGGTGTCTGCATCGCTGCGGGCCTGGTCAACGGCCTTTTTGAGCGCCTCGGTCCGGAGCACTTTCTGCTGCTGGTCGGAGAGCATGAACCGGATGGAGTCCGCCTGGTTGATGCCGTTATCAACCGCGATGTCGATGACCTCTCCGGTCTTTGAGACATCGTGGAGGGTGACAGTCAAGGTGTTCGTTACCCGGTAGGTCTTCACCTTGGGCTTCATGATACCGACAGAGTCCTCATACACCGGGTAGATGTTGTAGCCGGTGGTCTTGAGGGCGTCGCGGGGGATACCGGAAGCAATCAGGGCATCGATCACGGTGTTCATCCTTGCCGAGTTCTCGGACTGGGCTCGTTTGACATCGGTGTTCTCGGTCTGGACGGAGAAGGTGACCTGCGCCCGGTCAGGAGTGCCGATCACGTTGCCGGTACCGGAACTGTGGATGACGTTGTCGTTAACGGTACTGTCTGACTGTGCGGATACGCTGCCGACTGCGGCCACTGCCAGGATCAGGAAGATGGCAGCCATGCGGAAAAGTTTCTTCATCATGGTGTTCGGATCAAGATGGGATGAAAACTGGGTTAAAGATTACTTTGACTGCGAATACGGTCGCAGTTATCCGGTTTTGAAAAAAACGGTACAGGTGCCTGCCCGCTGCAACGGATTCCCTGCGGGATTCCCGGCAACCCCCCGGCTATTTTTTCCGGTATATAGTCGTTGCCTGCACCACTCAGAAGATAGATTATGGTGCACCACATATAGTACAGGCGATTAGAGCATGACAGCGACAATCGTAGAGAAAATATTTTCTCAAAAATGTGGCAGCGAAGTCCGGGCAGGCGAAGTGGTCATGGCCCCCCTTGACGGGGCGATGATCCACGACATCACCGGCCCGCTTGCCATCCAGAAGTTCTACGAGATGGGCGGAAAACAGGTCTTTGACCCAAAACGCATCATCATGCTCTTCGACCACCAGATCCCCGCCGATTCCATCGAGGCAGCAAACAACCACGTGTACATGCGGAAGTTTGCTGCGGAGCAGGGCATCCACAACTACGACATCAACGAGGGTGTCTGCCACCAGGTGACCATCGAGAAGGGCCGGGCAGCACCCGGCGAGATCGTGGTTGGGGCAGATTCCCATACCTGCATGTACGGGGCAGTCGGGGCATTTGCTACCGGCATTGGTTCCACGGACATGGGATTTGCGTTAAAGTTCGGGGCTCTCTACTTCAAGGTGCCGGAGACGATCCGGGCCGAGGTATCGGGGAAGTTCCAGGAACGGGTCGGGGCAAAGGATCTGATCCTCCGGATCGCAAACGACATCGGGGCTGACGGGGCAACCTACAAGGCGATCGAGTTTACCGGAAAAACCGTCCGGAAGATGGAGATGGCAGGACGGATGACACTCTGTAACATGGCCATCGAGATGGGCGGCAAAGCGGGCATCGTTGCGCCTGACAAGATCACGTGGGAGTACCTGAAGGGGCGGCGGAAGATGAAGCCATTTGCGCTTGACAGCGACGAGGACGCAACATTTGCGGAACGGCGTTCATACAATGTCTCGGACCTCGAACCGCAGGTGGCTGTCCCGCACAATGTCGATACCGGTGTTCCGGTCAGCAGGGTTGCGGGAACCCATGTAGACCAGGTCTTCATCGGCTCCTGCACGAACGGGCGCTTTGAGGATCTCGCAGAAGCTGCAGAGGTGCTGGGCAGGAAGAAGTTCAGCAAAAACATCCGGGTCATCATCATCCCGGCATCCCGCGACGAGTACTTAAAAACTCTCAAAGCGGGCTTAATCGAGAAGTTTGTGAAAGCCGGGGCGCTTGTGGAAGCGCCGTGCTGCGGGCCCTGCATGGGAGGGGCGTTCGGGCTGATTGCGCCCGGCGAGGTCTCGCTCTCCA
>JBFYKS010000095.1:0-4112 GCA_041305785.1 Methanoregula sp.
AAAATGTTGTCAGTAGAGGTTGGTAAACCCACGACCCTCGTCATCAGCACATTCGATCGCAGTACCGTCACGGACCAGTGAATTGAAGAGCATCGCTGCATTCATCAGGTTATCATCAGACATGCGGCCTTTTCGGACATCCTTGAGGGCCTGGGTCTGAGGTGCAGGGGATACGCGGGTCCCGATTCTTACACCAGCACAATGACGGCAATATGCACAGTGGCTGTACACGGATACATCGCCATCAGCACAGGCAACCGTTACCCGCTGTTGCTTCTCATCACGCTGGAATGGGAGGGTCTTCATACAAAAAGGGTAATCAGCGATGGGATATGATAATACCGATGTTGCATCCTCACCGTAAAAATGACGTTGCCTATCGAAATATTTTAAATAGTTGGGTCTCATATAAGTAATACTCGCATAAACGGACTGTAAGCGGACAGTCCCACATGTTTTGGAGGATCACATAAATGGCATCTGACAAACCCCACATGAATCTGGCTGTTATCGGACACATCGACCACGGAAAGTCAACTACCGTTGGCCGTATGATGTTCGAGACTGGCGCTGTACCGGCACACATCATCGAAGGATACCGGAAGGAAGCTGAGTCCAAAGGCAAGGCAACGTTCGAATTCGCATGGGTTATGGACAACCTCAAGGAAGAGCGTGAGAGAGGTATCACCATCGATATCGCTCACAAGAGGTTCGACACCGCCAAGTTCTACTTCACCGTTGTAGACTGCCCCGGACACAGGGACTTCGTCAAGAACATGATCACCGGTGCATCTCAGGCCGACGCGGCAATCCTTGTCGTTGCAGCTCCTGACGGCCCCATGGAACAGACCAAGGAACACGTCTTCCTTGCAAGGACCCTCGGTATCACCCAGATCATCATCGCCATCAACAAGATGGATGTAGTCAAGTATGATGAGAAGCGGTACAACGAAGTTAAGAAAGAACTCTCCGATCTCATTAAGATGGTCGGTTACAAGCCCGAAGAGACTCTTTTCATCCCCATCAGTTCCATACAGGGAACCAACATCAAGGCCAACAGCCCCGAGACGCCCTGGTACAAGGGCCCGGCACTCATCACGGCACTCGACAGCTTCAAAGAGCCTGAGAAACCAACCGACAAGCCCATGCGCCTGCCCATCCAGGATGTCTACAGCATCAGCGGTATCGGCACTGTGCCGGTCGGCCGTGTTGAGACCGGTATCGTGAAGAAGGGAATGAAAGTCTCCTTCATGCCCGCCAACAAGGCTGGAGAAATCAAGTCCATTGAGATGCACCACGAAGAGATCCCGCAGGCACTTCCCGGTGACAACGTCGGATTCAACGTCCGTGGTATCGGCAAGGGCGATATCCGCCGCGGCGATGTTATGGGCCCGGCAGAAGCACCCCCGACCGTTGCAGATGAATTCACTGCACAAATCGTCGTGCTCCAGCACCCAAGTGCACTGACCGTAGGTTACACCCCGGTCTTCCACTGCCACACCACCCAGACTGCCTGCACCTTCATAGAACTCAAGAAGAAACTCGATCCCCGCACCGGCCAGACAAAGGAAGAGAACCCCACCTTCCTCAAGGCTGGTGACGCCGCAATCGTCGTCATCAAGCCGACCAAACCGATGGTCATCGAGAATGTCAAGGAACTCCCCCAGCTGGGCAGGTTCGCAGTCCGTGATATGGGATCAACAATTGCTGCCGGCATGTGCATCGCCATCACGCCGAAGCAGATGCTCTAATATTTTTTGTGGTGACGTAACATGCAGAAAGCCAGAATTCGCCTGACGGGAACTGATTTCAACAAAGTTGAGATGGTCTGTGACAGAATAAGGGAGATAGCTGAACGCACAGGTGTGAATCTGGCCGGTCCGATACCACTTCCAACCAAGAGGTTGGTTGTTCCGATCCGCAAGAGCCCCGATGGCGAGGGGACCGCCACGTGGGACCGCTGGCAGCTCCGGGTCCACAAGCGCCTCATCGATATCGATGCAGACGAGCGTGCACTCCGGCAGCTCATGCGTATTCAGGTGCCAAAAGATATCGGCATTGAGATTGTATTAGAGAGTTGAAGGTGCCGCGTGCAGCAGGCCGCGGGATTTTCCCATACCATCAAAAATTTTTTTACTTTTGAACGGATTTTTATCCTTATCTTAATCGGGGCCATCATTTTACGGTTCTGGCACCTTGATCTCAAACTCCTGCACCATGATGAGGCGATTCATGCCTGGTTCTCGTACGAGCTCCTCACCAAGGGGGCATGGATGTATGATCCCAGTTATCACGGTCCATTCCTGTATTATGTAACCGCAGGTATGTTTACAGCGCTCGGGAGTTCCGATCTCGTTGCCCGGCTTCTCCCCTGCCTGTTCGGCACCCTTCTCATCCCGCTCGGATATTGTATCTACCGGCTCGGGTATATCACGAAGAACCAGACCCTGCTGGTTGCACTGTTCCTTGCGATCTCGCCAGACATGATCTACTTCTCCCGGTTCCTCCGGCACGATATCTTCATGCTCTTTTTTACCTTCCTCCTGCTCGTGGCATTCCTGTATTACCTTGAACGCAGGCAGACACGGTTTGCAATTATTTCTGCAATCGCAATCGCGGGAGCACTCAGCTGCAAGGAGGAGATGCCGGTCATCCTTTTGATCTTTGCGTCCTTCTTCCTCATCGCGATCTGGAGGGGCTCGTTCAATCTTCCGGCAACCTGGAAACGTGACACGCTTCTTGGTATCCTCATCATCGTTACGATAATGAGCGTACTGTACAGCGGATTTGGCGGTCACACGGAAACGCTGGTGGGGAAGGATTTCGGGATAGGTGCCGAAGGCGTTCATTTCGATCTCCATTCAACCGGGTGGTACAAAGCGATCGAACACTGGACTTCGATGCACAAGCAGCAGAGGCTGGGCGGACCCTGGTTCTATTACATCCCTCTCTACCTCCTCTACGAGTTGCCGATATTTTTCCTCGCCCTCATCGGAACGCTCCAGTTCGTCCTTATAGGAATTGATCTCCGCCTCTTGCTGATGCGGTTGAAACTCATGATCCGGTACCGGAAGAAAGCGGTTCCAACCGGAGATCTTGCCGCCATCAGTATCCATCAATTGCAAACAAAAAGACCTGCCTCAACCAAATCCGATGAGTTTTTCCGGCTCTGTATCTACTGGATGATCCTCACCATGGCATTCTATGCCTATGTGGGGGAAAAAGTCCCGTGGCTCATCATTCCCCAGCTCCTGCCGATGTGCTTTGTTGCGGTATACCAGCTGAACTGGCAGAAGACTGCCATTGCCCTTGCCGGATGCCTTTTCCTGCTTACCATGACATGGCATGTGGCATTTGTTCCTGCGGACATCAACGAACCGATCGTTCAGGTTCAGAATTCAGAGGATCTCCGGCTCGTGATGCAGCTCATGGATGCTTCTGACAATGTTGTCATCGCATCAAAGGATTACTGGCCATTGCCCTGGTATTATCGGGGGGATGTGTGGAATAAGAAGATTAAATTCTATGGCAGCCAGGAAGATGAAGAGACAATCACGAAGAATGATCCGGATGTTATTATCCTCCATGATGGTGCTAGTTATCCATCCCTTCAAGGATACGACAAGAGGACCTCCAAACTGAGTTACTGGTTCTCGGTATATGACAACGAGAAACGGATGATCGATTACTATCTCCATCGCGACGGGAAGATGGGGAGCATCAATATCGATGTCTTCACCCGGAAAAACGCCGCATAAAAACTCTCTGCGGGCTTTGGGATTATCTGCCTCGAAGCCCCCGGGGAGTATTTTTACGAATAGTAATGTTTTTTTAAAAACATCATGTCCAATCGGATCCCGAATTTGAAACTGCAATCGCGATCATAATCGCGATCAAAAACCAATCCGGAAAGATCACGATCCGATTTTCCTCGCAGAACCGGATCCCGATCTTTTCAAAAAAATCGATCAGCGATTTTCATTTCAAAATCGGATCGCGATTTTACACCTTTTTTTTGACCAGAATGGCAGACGGAGCGTACGCTCGGATCCCGTTTTTTTTATTGAAATCGATCAGCGATTTTAATCGAAAAATCGATTGGCGATTTTCAT
>JBFYKS010000096.1:0-4064 GCA_041305785.1 Methanoregula sp.
GTCTCGCCCTCGCGGTCATCGAAATCATAGAGCAGGATGAACTTCCCGTCCCGCAGCGCTGCAAGCGCCTTGTCCATCACGGCCCCACCTCAACGCTGACGCTGTCAGAGTCCTCGACGCCCAGTTTCCGGCGCAGGGCTACCGGGGCGATAACCTCGATGATATCCTCGGGATAGTGCGTCCTGCCGGGCACCACGATGCCGCAGGAGATGGGACCGATCCGGCAGGGGATGCACCGGGCATCGCCGAATGTCCGGCCGTCGGCCGAGAAGCCTTTCACCCGGGTCCAGTCAAGGGCATCGATCTTCTTTCTCACCGGAATGCTCGCGTGGGCAAGGCGGATGTTGAGGGTTCCCGGGTACGGCTCGAACCCGAGGATCTCTAAAAATTGCGCCTTGTACTCCGGCAGGCTCATGTAATACTTGCCCTCGCCGATCCCGGAGACCACGGCGCCGTGAAGGTTGTACGTCTTGCCGCCTTCAGCAAAGATCCGCGTATACTCCTGGTACTCCCGCCTGAGCTCGTCCTCGCCCAGCTTTGTCACGGTGACGTGCTGGCCGTCCGCCGTCATCGTCCGGGTGATGAACCCTGTGGTTTCCAGCCCTTTGAGCCGGCGCGAAGCCGTCTGCTGGCTGATCGCAAGCATCGTTCCGATGCTCTGCGTAGAGACAAAGACCGGGCCCTTGCATCCGCCACGGAGGGCAATGGCCTTGAGGCACTGGAGATCTTCAGCGGGAGTCATGCTTGTCAAAATTGAGTTGCTTCTTATTTATGAGTTGCCTTTCAGCATATCCCCCGTCGGGTTTCGTTCCTTGTCGAACAAACGTTCGTTAGGTATATAACCCCCCGGGTCTTTGATCATGAGCATGAAATCCGGGTTGCGGAACCAGCTCGCCGAGAAGATGGCGGGCGAAATTACGCTGTCGGACTCACCGGGACACGCCCTCAAAAAGTGGCGCATGAACTTCGAGATCGCTCCGGGCGTCCTTTCAGAACGCCTTGGCGTCTCTCCTTCTGTCATCAGCGATTACGAGAGCGGCAGAAGGAAGAGTCCCGGCACCGCAGTTGTCGGCAAGATCGTCGACACGCTCCTTGCCATTGACGAGGAGGACGGTGCAAAACACATCCAGAAATTTACGAACCTGCTTTTTACCAATGTCAAGGATGACGTCATCTATGACCTTCACGAGTACGATGCTGCGGTCACGCTCCAGAATTTCGCTGACGCAATCGGCTGCACGCTGCTCTGGGGATCCATGGACAAGGTCATCTTTGGCTACACGGTGGTCAACAGCCTCAACGCGATCATGCAGCTCTCATCCGATGAGTTCAACCGCATCTACGGGTGGAGCACGGAGCGGGCGCTGGTCTTCACCAATGTCTCGACCGGAAAATCCCCGATGGTTGCCATCCGCGTCACGCCCTTCAAGCCACGCTGCGTGATCCTGCAGGGTATCGATGCCGAAGATGTCCACCCGATTGTGGAAAAGATGGCCGAGCGGGACCGGATCACCGTGTTGTGTACGGGCATGGAAATCGACAAAATCGTGAGTACTTTGAGGGAACAAGAATGGTAGGCATCATTACCTACGGTGTGTATATACCGAGATACCGCATCAAAGTCGAAGAGATCGCACGGGTCTGGGGCGCTAACGGATCGGAAATATCCGCAGGCCTTGGCGTTTTTGAAAAATCCGTGCCGGACCTCGATGAAGACGCTGCAACCATTGCAGTGGAAGCGGCACGCAATGCACTGCTCCGCAGAACCATCGACCCCGAGGAGATCGGGGCCGTATACGTGGGAAGTGAATCGCACCCGTATGCCGTGAAGCCGACCGCCTGTACGGTTGGTGAGGCGATAGGCGCGACACCGAACATGACCGCTGCGGACTATGAATTCGCCTGCAAGGCAGGAACGGCGGCCATCCAGACCTGTATGGGTCTTGTGAAGAGCAACATGGTCAGATACGGTCTTGCCATCGGCTCCGATGTCTCGCAGGGTGCCCCGAGCGATGCGCTCGAGTACACTGCAGCAGCGGGCGGGGCAGCGTACGTGATCGGGAACGACGACCCGATTGCGACCATCAACCACACCTGTTCGTTCACGACCGATACGCCGGACTTCTGGCGCCGCGAGGGCCAGGACTATCCCCGCCACGGCGGCCGGTTCACGGGCGACCCGGGCTATTTCAAGCATGTCAAGGGCGCAAGCAACCTCATGCTCGAACAGATGAAGAAGACGCCAAAGGACTACACGTACGCGGTCTTCCACCAGCCCAACGCCAAGTTCCCGCAGAAAGTTGCAAAGGATCTTGGATTTACGGCTGAGCAGATCAAACCGGGCCTTGTCGTCCCGCGCCTCGGGAATACCTACTCGGGCGCATCGCCCGTCGGCCTTGCGGCAACGCTCGATATCGCAAAACCGGGCGACACCATCTTTGTCTGCTCGTTTGGTTCCGGTGCGGGAAGCGACGCGTTCGACATCACGGTGACCGATGCGATCCTGTCGGACACGTTCCGGCGCGGGGCAGCGCCTTCCGTTGAAAAACTGCTCGCAAACCCCATCTATCTTGACTATGCAAAGTATGCAAAACACAAGGGAAAACTGGTGATGCAGGCATGAGAGACGTAGCAGTCATTGGTGTCGGATGCACCAGGTTCGGGGAGCACTGGGAACGGTCGTTCCGCGATCTCTTCGTGGAGGCAGGGGCCAAAGCCCTTGAGGATGCCCAGCTCTCGGGCGAGAAGATCGATGCCATGTATGTCGGCAACATGAGCGCCGGGCGGTTCATCGAGCAGGAACACATCGGTGCCCTGATCGCGGATTACGCGGGCATGGCCACCCGGCACATCCCCTCGACCCGGGTCGAGGCTGCCTGCGCTTCCGGCGGGCTTGCGTTCCGGCAGGCCGTGATTGCGGTGGCAAGCGGCATGGAGGATATCGTGGTCGCAGCGGGCGTGGAGAAGATGACCGATGTCGAGCCCGGCGCGAGCACCGACGCCCTCACCGGCGCAGCGGACCGGGAGTGGGAAGGATTCGTTGGCGCAACATTCCCGGGTCTCTACGCGATGATCGCAACCGACTACATGCACAAGTACAAGATGACCCGCGAGCAGCTGGCCCAGGTCGCAGTCAAGAACCACTACAATGGTGCACGCAACCCGATCGCCCAGTTCCAGCAGGAGATCACGCTCCAGACCGTGCTGAAATCGACGATGGTTGCCGAACCCCTCCGGCTCTTCGACTGCTCGCCCATCACGGACGGGGCAGCGGCCGTCATCGTGGCACCGCTCGAACGGGCTCGCGAGTTCACGGACACGCCGATCAAGGTACTGGCAACCGCGCAGGCAAGCGACACCATCACCCTCCATGACCGGCGCGACATCTCAACACTGGACGCAACCGTTGCCGCAGGGCAGCGGGCGTTTGCGATGGCAAAACTGACGCACAAGGACATCAACATGGTGGAAGTGCACGATTGTTTCTCCATTGCGGAGATCTGTGCCATCGAGGACCTCGGGTTCTGCAAAAAGGGTGAGGCCGGCAAGCTGACCGCGGACGGCGAGACTGCCCTTGGCGGAAGGATCCCCGTCAACACGAGCGGCGGCCTCAAGGCCTGCGGCCACCCGGTCGGGGCGACCGGTATCAAGCAGGTGTACGAGATCGTCCAGCAGCTCAGGAACGAGGCCGGAAAACGGCAGATAGACGGCGCAAAGATCGGTATGACGCACAATGTTGGCGGAACGGGAGCTTCTGTAGCAGTCCATATCCTCGGGAGGGTGTAAGATGTCAGTCGCGAGATTCTGGAGAAAGATCCCCCAGCGCTACAACCTCATCGGGACAAAGTGCGAGACATGCGGCCGGCACTTCTACCCCCCGCGGACATTCTGTCCCGACTGCCGCAGGAACGGCAGGATCGTGGACCACAAGTTCGCCGGCACAGGAACCATCGTCACCTACACGGTGATCCAGACCGCCCCCGACCAGTTCGCGTCCCCCGGACCCTATGTGCTTGCCATCATCAAGCTCGACGAGGGACCCCGGATGACCAGCCAGATCATCT
>JBFYKS010000097.1:0-2530 GCA_041305785.1 Methanoregula sp.
GCGAGGCTTTCTTTGGCCCGGGGATCTCGCCGGTCTGCCAGGAATCACTCAGCGGCATTACTGTTCATCCCTCCGTGTGTGGACCATGCGGGACAACAGCGTCGGGTCAGGAATGGGCGACTCCTTCCAGTCATGCTGCTTAAGGTGCTCTAAAATCTCGGTCTTCATGGTGAGGGGAATATCTGCCGGAACCCGGACCAGCTGGTGCACGTCCGGGGGGATTCCCCCAATGTGCCGCTTGTGGAGATCGATATAATTGGCAAGCTTGTTTGCCCGGCCTTTGCTCGTATCGTTCGGTCGCATCGTGAGTTTTGCGACCATGACCATCGCCTCTTCCTTCGTCTCCGCGGCAAAGAAGAGGTGTTCGGGTACTGGCCCGCCATACACCTTCTCACCGCTCCGGGCATCGTACACCATCCAGTCCTCGTCCTTGTCCGCCCGGCCAAGCAGCATCCGCCGGTATTTCGTGCCGTGCGGGCCGACAACAACCGGAATGCCGAGGCGCCAGAAGCCGGCTGCGATGGAGGCTGCTTTCTGGGACATCGCCCCCCATGCAACGCCGACTGCACCCACCCTATTGTACACGTAATCGGCGATCTCCTCGTAATTGCCCCGCAGCGGGCGCTTGGCAAAGATGCTTGCGATCTTGATGGCAGCTCCCGAGATATGGGCATTGGAGACACAGGAACCGACATTCACGATCCCACCGGCCTCGAATGCACCGGAATATTTCTCGTACGCGGTCTTGCCGTCCTCATCCTTGTACATGCCGGCCGACATGGCGGCGCACCCCGAGGTGCAGACAATGTACCGCCGTTTGGCAAACTCCATGCACATCTCGGCCACCTCACGGGAACCCTTCGGGTAATTGGCACAGCCCACGAACGCAACAACGCCCGGGATCTCCCCGAGCACGATCGGGCCTCCCACTTTCCGGATCTCCACGTCCTGGATGGCTCCCCGGCCGGTCCGGATACAGAAGGTCTCCTCCCGGGTCTGCTTCTCCGCAGCCCCGACAATGAGGCTGTGGACCGGGATCTTCTGGGCGCAGGCCGATTCGCACCGGCCACAGCCAATGCAGTCATCGTACAGCTCGTTTAAGGGGCCAAGGTTCCCGCCTGCTGCCGGTTTGATCGCCTGCGGGATGGGCAGGTCGTTGGGGCATGCCCGACGGCAGAGCATGCACTGGGTACACTTCTTGGCAAAGGCGATGATCTGCTCCTTTGCGGGAATGACACCGTGCTTTTTACGTTTCGGGGCCACTTCCTGCGCAACCCGCACGGCAATCTCGCCAACCTTGTGCGAATCGAGGATCAGGGCACCGGGGACTTTGCCCGAGACAAAGTCAGACACGATCTCATCAATGGGATCATTGGTCCGGTCGGGAAGACCAAGGCAGTTCTTGTCATTGGTTGCAATCAGCGGGGCGTTGATCTTCGCAGTCTCCAGTATCGTATCGGTCCGGACGCACTGCTCATCGATGACAACCACGTCCGGCACCCCGCTCCGGATATAGCGGAGCTGCCACGAGATGGGACCGATGATCTTTGCCCGGTCCGAGTACCGGGTCACATCGAGTGCGGTGCAGCAGATGCCCGTGACCTCGACATCCGAGAGGAGGCCGCTGGTGCGAAGGTAATCGATGATGCTCGTTGCCGGGGGCACATTGTGCCCGATGACGAGGATGACCGGTTTGGTCGTATCCACCGTGCCAAGGCCGAGATCGGCCATGGAGGATACGGGATCCGCCTTGGGATACCCGAGCGCCGAGATCTGGGCGATATCGGCAACTTCCATGCCCACGTGATCGACCATGCCGGCATGGAAGACCTTGGACTCAAAGTCAAGGTTGTTCCCCTCTTGGCCGGTATGCGTCACCGCAAGGAGCTGGGTCACCTGGTTCTCGCAGTAATCGAGGACCGGTTCCAGATCGCCAAGCGTCTCGGGTTTGACCCCGCACACGAGTCTTGAGACCGGGGCCTCGACCTCGACACTGGTGCCGCCGACATTGATGGGGCAGTCGCGGCCGTACTCTTCGATGACATGGGTGAGGAGATGGCGGGCATGGCTGGTGTGGGTGGCTGCGCCGATACAGGCAGCGATGAGCACCATCCGGGACTGCTGGGCAGGCATCGTAATCCCGCAGGCACCGCGTTTGTTGCCGGTGAGATCGCATTTGCCGTACGTGCAGAGACAGCAGAGATCGCAGAACGGGAGGTAGAAGGGTTTGTACCGGTTCAGGAGAAGGTGGTCCCATGAACGGAGGGTGGAAAGCCCGGGGAACGGGGTCGGTCCCATTGCCTCATCCCACCGCTCTTCGTGAATTGCACCAATGGAGATGCTGAGATCGCGGATCTGTGCCACATCGGAATTGATCTCTTTTGCCCTGAAACTGACCCCTTTCCTGCTCACGTCCTTGCCCCCGACAGCCTAACAGTTAGTAATTGAGAGATCCCTAATATAAGTGTATTGAAGAGACCTCTGGCAACCGTCACAAAATAATAAGGAGTGAAAAGTCGGGGATTTACTC
>JBFYKS010000098.1:0-2877 GCA_041305785.1 Methanoregula sp.
TTAGTGGATCAAAAACGAATTGGCGAAAACAGATCGCGGCATCGTTGGTGTCCGGGAATGCCCTTGGATGGAATTACAATTTCCTATACTTCTTATGGGCATGTTCGATGGTCAGTATCTCACTGACGAGAACCTGGTCCCCTTCAATTTGATAGAATGCTGTAAACGATCGAGCGATATGGAGCCGGTAGATTTTTACACCCGGCCCAAGGTCAAGAAGCTCCTTGTCTCCGCCTTTTCCCGGGAACGGATCGTTCTCCAGTTTTTGTAAATGATTCCGGATAATCCGCCTGCTCTTCCCGTCAAGTGAATGGACAAACGTTACGGCATCGATATCGATGCTTACAAAAAACGTCACGTTTATAATCCGGAGAGCGGGACGAATTTATTCCGCTTCCTGATCCTCCGGGTCTCCTCAATCAACCGGGTTTCGGAATTTTTACGGATAAGTTCGTTGATGACATCATCAAACGTCTGTCCCGGCTTCCGGAGCTGGTGGACCGTCTCCCACGTGCTCGGACAAACGGGAATTCTTTTTGTTGCGCATTCCTGGGCCGGCATCACAGGATGGTAAGTATGGTAACTATTTACTTCTTTACAATCCTGCACGTTTTTTTCCTGGACGCTCTCCAGTCACCACTCCCGGATTTCGGGATTGCCGGATCTGGTTTCCGTATTCTGCACCGCCACCTCCCGGTGTATCTTCACCGCAGATCGTTCCGGTTATTTCGCGGAACCGATACCCGGCGTCAGCTCCACTGCCTCCGCGTACTACTGGCCAAGCTCGCGGTCACTTTCCCCAAGAGAAATACCCGCACTCGCCATCACCCCTCCCCGAAGTGGCGGACTCTCCGTCGGAGAACGATCCCCTGGGGAACCGCAGGGGGAGGGATTGACCTCCATCTCCAAATCTGGCCCCGTTTGTCAATCCGAGCATTTATCGGAGGATTTACCGGAGGGGGCTTTTTGATGATCCGGGCCGGAACCTGCCTAATTCGCATCAACTACCTGCTTAATTCGGGAAACTGCGCCCGGGGCCTTCCCCGGTGGGGATCACCGGAAGGCAAAAACTGCGCAATTGGGGCATAATTACGGGCAGGAACTCCCGGAATATCGGCTGCGGGATTGCCGTCTGAACCGGCAGGGGGGTCCGGATCTGCGGTAGTGTCCCGGTTGTTGGGATTATTCGCCGGAGGGATGTATCCTGGATCTCTCCGATTATCAGGCAACCGAGACATTGATCGCGATGTGCCGGTGGGTGACAACAAACGGCAGGCTGCCGGGCCGCGGTGCGATCCGGGTCATCTTATACTCCGGCCCGGACGCAAACGTGTGCACGACATTGCCCGGATATTTTTCCGCAAGATCGGCAAAACTCCGGTTACACTGCACGTACAATGCGAGCGGGAACGACTCGGGAGGGATCCGGTTCACGTACACGGTGATCGTGTTAGGGCTCGAAATCTCCGGAATGCCATACGTGGTCTCGTTCACGGAAGCTGCAAGGACAAATGTGCCCATGCCATTGCCGCTCACGTATCCCGCACCCGGTTCCGGCCGGAAGGTGACGGACGAGAGCGTGATCTGCGAAGCGTTCGTTGAGGAGTTGAACCATGGCCGGGATTCGGTGCCGGTCAGCGATGCCGCGAACTTCCGTACCGCAGGAGACGCGGAGACGTTCTCCATGGTTGCGAACTGGAGGGGAGTGGAGAGCGCCGCCCCGTCCGCACCGGTGGGTGAACTGCCTCTGGTCACGTTCACGTACCCGTAGTGCCAGACGTACCCCTGGTCGAGCCAGAAGTCGCCAACCGGCCGGTACGAGATGTTCACGAGCCGGCCGTCAATGGGAGCAAGCACGGTCCCACCATCCGTGACCGTGATATTATAGACCTGGTCCGGTTCTGCGTTCACCCGGATCGTCCCCGCGGAGGTGAGCGGGGAGAAGATCACCCCGCCGCCGCCAAGCGGGAGGGTCTGGCTGAAGGTGAGGTCGCGCTCAAGCGAAGCGGCATTGGCAAGATCGGATGAGAACCGGCTGAACGCCTGCTGCACCTCCCGGTCCTGCACCATCTCGGACTGCTGCTTGAAGGATGGTAAAAGAACCGCGTTCCAGGCCGAGAAAATCGTGACGATCACGGCGAGCACGAGCATGGCCGCGACCACCGGCGCAACCGCATCGTCCTTCATGGCCGCACCTTTCCTGAGAAGAGGCTTTGGCGAGGCGTGACGAGCGTTGCCGTCTCGTCCCCATAAAACAGGGACCCCGTCATGACCGTGATGTTGCTGCCAAGGTCAAAGACCTGTTTGTCCGGCACCAGGACAATGCCAGTGTCATGCAGGGCGTACTCGTGATGATACGAATCATTCGCGATGACGATCGTCAGTTCCTCCTTCTTCACCCAGTCGCCCCCCTTGTGCCAGAACGTCACGTTCTGGCTGTCCCCGGTGAGCATCACCGTGACGACCGGGTCGTGGGCGGACGGCAGGAAGTTTCCCATGACCGAGGCAAATACCGATACCAGGATGATGGCAAGACCGATCATCAGCATCTCGCCAACAACCTCCGATGCGCCCGATTCGCAAATCCTGCCTTTAATGTCCATCAGTCCCCTGTATTTGTTGCTGGCACCGGTCATGTAATCTGAATTTCATCGTATGACAGCAGCCCGTTGCAACCGAATCCCGATACTATGATTACGTTAATGTCAGCACAAAGTAATAAAAATTTTTCTTATTGTATTACTCATGACAAAGCCCGGTTCAGGTATGCCAGAATGAGATGTAAAGAAATAAATATTTATTTAGTTAAAACAGAATTACTTGTTAACAGGTTTGGTATTACGATAATTAAAAAAAGTATTAATTAGATAAAAGATA
>JBFYKS010000099.1:0-3409 GCA_041305785.1 Methanoregula sp.
CAGGGACTCGGCAAGGGACCGGAACATCTCTTCGGATTCAGCAAGTTCCTGTTGTGCCGACTTCTCCCGTGATATATCGATGAGCGAGACGACACTCTTCTTTGTTCCGGGGATCATTTCGACCGTGATGTAGGTGCTGATCGTATCCCCGTCGCGTGCCCGGAAACCAAACTCATAGTTCTTCGGGACGCTTTTTTGATCGGCCCGGCGCAGTTCATGATACCGCTTCATCCGCCCGACATCATCCGGGGAGACAAACCGGGTCCACGGCATCTTTCCCACCACCTCGTCCCGCGAGTATGCCGAGATCCGCTCAAACTCGCGGTTGACAACCGAGATGGTCTTGTCCTCGTTGAGGATCATCATGGCCGTGCCGGTCGATTCAAAGACCGTCCGGTAGAGTTCTTCGGAATTGCGAATCGCGGTGTCTGCGGCTTTCCGGGCAAGTGCACCTGCGATGATCTGGCTGTAAATTCTGAAGATGTCGATATCCTCCTCCGGCCAGCTCATCTCCTTTCTTACCGTGTCCAGTCCAAGCAATCCGATGACCTCGGGCCCGGCCATTAACGGGAGGATCAGGAATGAACGGATCCCCCTCTCCTGCAGGAATGCTTTCTGTGCCCCGGCATCGCCCGGCTCATCAGGCATGGCAGCAACGCTTGGAATTATCACGATCTCCCGTGATTCGATACGGTTCATGATTGAGGAAAATAGCGTTACCGGTATCGCAGCGATCCGATCGTTTGAAGGGATCCCACAGGAAACCCATTCGTGGGTCCAGGCGATCTCTCCGGTCACGTGATTCCTTTGTGCAATATAACACCGGTCAGCTCCGGTTTGGGTGCCAATATCCCAAAGGAGCTGCGTGATGGCTTCATCGATCTGGTCCGCGGGGAGCTGGATGAACCGGGTTGATGCCACCGAGGTCTGCCGGATCAGGTTGAGCCGGGTATGCAGGGCCTGTTCTGCACGCTGCCGGGATACCGCCTGCAGGATCTTGTGCCCGAGCTCGGCAAACTGAGCGGCCGTATCCCCGCCTTTCTGGATGTAGAAGTCTGCGCCGCTGTTGATGGCATCGATGACCACCTCCTCGCGGCCCTTTCCGGTGAAGAGGATGAACGGGATCTCGGAGGTTGAGCGGATCTTGTGCAGGAGGGCTATTCCGTCCATCTCCGGCATCTGGAAATCGGAGACGATGGCATCGAACTCCTGCTCTTTGAGGAACGCCAGTGCCTGCGGCCCCGAATCTGCGGTTGTTACGGCAAACGTGCCATTCTGTTCAAGAAAGATCTTTCCCAGTTCGAGAAGGTCCGGTTCATCATCAACATAGAGGAGGGAGATCATGAATCCACGTCAGCTAAAATACCTGTCCTATGGTACCCCTGTTCGGTTTTATCGGTTAAGTCTTTTGTTCATCTTAAAAAAAAAGAGGCTCGTAGCCATTTCCCGTGGGTGCGATAAACGATGAATTCGTTAGCCGGATGTGTTGTCTGAGCTATTGCGGGGGCGCCAATATATGAGGGCGGCAAAGTTTATCGCAGGGAGATTTTGGGGGCGTAAAACCCCCTGTCAACGCTGGTATCGAAATACGGGTATACCCCCATCAACCAGAAAAGAGCCAAAAAGAAAGATCAGACCAGCGGATCCGGTTGCAGGCCTGAGAGGGCGGGAAGTTTTGTCGGTTTGACAAGGACCGGTTCGTCACCCCGCCGGATCTTCTCGATGATCAGTTCCTTGCCGGCTTTGGTCATCGCAAAGATCGGGATCGCTACGCCGGCCTGCAGGAGCGCCTTCCCGCTCACGGCATCCCGCAGGGTCTTTGAGGCGCAGCTGGTCACAAGATCGCAGGAAGCAACAAGGACCCCGGCCTCGTCGCTGGAAAGGCCGGTCGTGTGAACCCCGAAGATGAGCGTGGCGGGATGGATGCGGCGGATGGCAGCAGCATCCCCGGGCAGGGCAACCGTGACGGCGATCTTATGGAACCCCCGCTCCACGGCAAGAGCAACACCGGCCAGCGGGTCCATGGTCGCGTTCTCCGGATCCAGGACGATCCCCCCGTTCTCTTCAATCCGCGCAATCACTTCGGGATACGGGCAGGTGGAGACGAGCCCGGACATCCGGCCGCCAATCCCCTGGACGAGCGCGGGTTTTTTTGCGATAACGGTTCCGGCACCATCGCAGGCAAGGACCACAGCATCGATCATTCCCGCGTGGAGGGAAAAGCTCAGGATCTCGGAAGCGCCAAAGCCGACAAATTCCCGGGTGTCCAGCACTTCGCGCTTTGGGGTACACATACCAAATGCCCGGATCCGGTGCTCGATGTTTGCCTTCACCGCGCCAGCGTTGAAGTCCGGAATCGGGTACGCGAAGCGTTGTGCGAGCGGGCAGCCTCCAATCATTGCTTTGCCGACTTCCACGACCTGCCCGTTCCGGATTACGATCCGGCACCGGCCGTTTGCCTCGATTACGTGCTCGTCCTTTCGGGCCATAGCTGTTCTTTATGAAAATATCCGGGCAGATTCTTAAGGATACTCATTGGGTTGCTGCCCGATTTTCCGTTATGCATATCACGCCATGAGGAGAAAGATCGTATATGCAAGGAGTATCGCGCCTGTGGGAGATCGACTGCACCCGCGGGATTGCGATTCTCATGATGATCGTGTACCACACGGTCTATGATCTCAGTTTCTTTGCGATATACCCGGTCGAAGCCACGACCGGCTTCTGGCGGTATTTTGCGTTCTCCACGGCCAGCCTTTTCCTGCTCATAGTCGGTATCTCACTCGTAGTGAGCCATGCCCGGGCATCTTCAACCCTTGCCGGGTTTTCGCTTGCAAAAAAATTCATCATCCGCGGCGCCGGCATCTTCGCGCTCGGGCTCCTGGTGACGTTCGCCACATGGGTGTACCTGCCGGAAGGTTACGTCATCTTCGGCATCCTGCACCTGATCGGGATCTCGGTTGCGCTCTCGCCGCTCTTCTTCCGGTTCGGAAGATGGAATATTCCGCTTGGGTTCGCGTGGATTGCGGCAGGACCGGTTGTTGGTGGCATGAGCGGCCCGGCATTCCTGCTGCCGCTCGGGATCATGCCCCCCGGCTTTACTTCCGTAGACTACACGCCCCTCTTCCCGTGGTTCGGGATGGTCCTTATCGGTCTTGGCCTTGGATCGATCCTGTACGCGGGCGGGATCCGGCAGTTCTCCCTGCGCCCGCTGCCGGATTTTTTTGTCGTGCCGCTCACGTTCCTTGGCCGGCACTCGCTTCTCATCTATCTCGCCCACCAGCCACTCATCATCCTGCTGCTCGGGCTCGTGACGGGAGTGCGGGTGCTGTAATACAACTCCCCCGCGCAAATATGGTTGAGGGCAATCGGGCCTCCCGTTCACCTTTAATTCCCATACTGCATACTC
>JBFYKS010000100.1:0-4109 GCA_041305785.1 Methanoregula sp.
CAACCGGCCTTGCATTTGCCATCATCTTCGGTGCGCTGATCGGATGGGCAGCGACCGGGATCAGGAAACGGAGCGGGGGCAGCGTCCCGCAGTAACTGGTGGTGGATATGGTAAATGACACTCAGGGATACCGGGAGATGTTCGATGCAACGATCCACGAAGTTATCCAATCAGCGGTCCGGATGATCGCCGCGGACCCGGCGCTCCTCGTCCCTGCAACCCGGGTCCTGCACCACCAGAAGAAAGCTGCTGCGGTCCGGGCCCGCCACGAGCGCGACGGTCTGCTGGTCCCGCCGGTCATCATCGCGAGCATCACCTCGCGCTGCAACCTTGCCTGTGCCGGCTGCTACATGCAGCACCGCGGCGGCACGGTGCACCGGGCCGAGATGAGCCCTGCGATCCTCTCGTCGCTTGCGGCGCAGGCTGAAGAGATCGGGGTCTCGGTCCTCGTCATCGCGGGAGGTGAACCGCTGGTCCGTCTCGACGAAGTCCTCGGGCTTGCTCAGGCCCATCCCGCCCTCCTCTTCCCGGTCTTTACCAACGGCCTGTTGATCGATGATGCGGCCGCTGACCGGATCGCAGCGTGCAGGAATATCGTCCCGCTCATCAGTTTCGAGGGATTCCGTGAGGAGACCGATGCCCGGCGGGGGAGCGGGGTATTCGACCGGCTGCTTTCAGCCTGCGGGCGGCTGAAGGACCGGCAGGTCTTCTTTGGCATCTCGGTTACAACCACGCGGGAGAATGTTTCGCGGGTCACGGATACGGCGTTCGTCCGCGGGATGATGGAGGCCGGATCACGGGTCTTTGCCCATGTCGAGTACGTGCCCATGGAACCGGGAACCGGGGATCTTGTCCTGAAGGAACGGCAGAAGAAGGAGTTGCAGGAGATCCTTGCAGAGCACAACCGGAAGTACCCTGCCCTCTTCCTCTGCTTCCCGGGCAACGAGGACTGGTACGGCGGCTGCCTTGCGGCCGGGAGGGGGTTCGTGCACGTCAGCCCGTCCGGCGATCTTGAGCCCTGCCCGGCGGCGCCGTACTCGGATGCGAACCTCACCAGCCTGCCTCTCAAAGAAGCGCTCCGCTCGCGGCTCCTTGCCCGGCTGCGGGAGGAGCCCACGGTGCTCGCGGAGACGGAAGGCGGGTGCGCCCTTCACGCGAACAAGGCGTGGGTGGAAGCAATGATCGGGCGGGAGTGAAGGGGGGCAGGAAAGTATCCTTGAGATGGGGCAAAACCTGACGCTCCAGGGGGTGTCGCCCGGCGGCTCCACCCCCGCCGCTGTGGCGCCCCGGTTGCGATAACGATGTATTTCCTGTCCGGTATGTTGAATATATCCGGTACAGGTAATGCAGAGGAATCGCAAAAGCGCCCCCGCCTCCTGCAGCATGGGGCAGGGACGGCGAGAAGGGCGGCGGCATTTTTCATTTTACGATCTATCAGGAATTGGAACGGTGAACCATGAACCAGACAGAAAATTATCTTAAAGATCCACAGAATGTGAAATCCCTCGTCATCGTCTTTTCGTACCACCACCACAACACGGAGAAGATCGCCCGCGCCATCGCGGGCGTGCTTGGCGCGGAGGTAAAGACGCCGCAGGAGATCCTGCCGGAGCAGCTGCGGGAGTATGACCTGATCGGGTTTGGCTCGGGTATCTACGGCGCAAGTTTCGGCTCGCCCATGCTCACCCTTGCCGACCGGCTCTCCTTTGCCCAGGGCAAAAAGGCGTTCCTCTTCTCGACTTACGGGGCACCGGCTGTTGCCGTGACCCGGAATTTTGTGACAGATAATCACGCGGGGATGCGGGAGAAGCTGCAGCTGAAAGGCTACGAGGTCATCGGCGAGTTCGGGTGTGCCGGGTGGAACACCAACGTTTTCCTGAAGTATTTTGGCGGGATCAACAAGGGAAGGCCGGATGCGAACGACCTTGCGGACGCGGAAGCGTTTGCCCGTAAACAATGGGAGAACGCCCGGGGCTCACCGGAATATTGATCCCGGTTCCGGGCTGCAATTGTTGCCATATCGTCTTTTATGAAAAAAATGACGGATCCCATCATCATTGAGGATTCTGGTTTCCGGAATCGTGGTCGCATGCTCCCAGACTAGAGAAAAAAATGGTCCGGCAATCAGCCCCGGACCCCGGCGACCGTGGTCGGCCGGATTATTTCAAAAGCCTTCTCCTGGATGCTTCCAAAGAAGCGGTTGATCGTACCGAGGACGGAATCAAAGAACGTCGTCTCCCGCATCTGGCCGGTCGGTTTACCGGCCGAGTCCGTCTCCATGATACATTCGGTCCACCGGGGGCTCAGTTCGAATACGGTCTTTTCGGGAACGGAGATGGAGTCCAGTCCCTTCTCGATGACCACGGACGAACCGGGGCCAACAATGATAGAGACATGGTCGCCAAAGGAAGTGGTTGTCCCTTCCGGGATTTGGGATGCGAAATAGTCCTTTGCCGTGGGATTTCGGGTATAATGTACCGCATATACCGTACCGGATACCTTCCTTACCTGGTAGGCACTCTGCGGCAAATGACCCCGGCAGTCAATGGGGGCTGTCACGATGGAGTAGCCGGCAGTGTCCGGAATGGTGGCAAATGCCCTGCTGTTCGTCCCGACAGGGGATATGCCAAACGTGGCGCTTGAACCCCACTGGCCATACGCGGGAACCGTATAGGTGTAGGGCCCGGTGATCGTGTGCAGGACCCCGCCCGGGTAGCGTATGGCAACACGGACACCGTCACCAGCTTCAATGTTCCATCCCTCAGAAACCACATCCCCCCGGGATGCAGAGGTTGTGCTCCCGCCGGCGTGGATCTTCACCTGTGCCGGGTTGGAGAGCTGGGAGATATACGCGTACGCGGTCGGCGATGAGAAACTGAGCGCGTGCGTGATATACGCGTCAAGGGCCCGGTCCACGGTCATGTCGTCCGTTATACCGGCAGATTTCAGGTACGATGCAGGGACATAATCGCGGAACTGTGCTGCCGATGTGACGCCGTTGCGGTCGACAAACGCTGAGACGGAAACGGGAACGCAGACCGCGATGATCACCAGACAGGCAAGAAGGACCCGGTGCATACCCATTCTTCAGGGCCCGGTTTAAAAAAAATTCCGATCCGCCCGGGTGGCCGGATTTGCTAAAAAAATTCCGTCCTGTTCCGGGGTCTGCGGGCTTTTGCACCAGAACCGGATTCACGTGATCCGGACCTGCCCGGGACCGGATCAGCAGGCCAAAAAATACAGGTGAGGGAGCCACCGTCACCCCCGGTACCGCGCCGCAGCAAGTGCGCCTTTCGGGCAGACAAGGATGCAGAGCCCGCAGCCGTCGCAGGCGGCAGCATCAAAGACCGGCCTCTTCTCCCTGAGCCGGATGGCATCGTATCCCCCGTCCCGGCAGGCGATGACACACCGGCCGCACCCGTCGCACGCCTCCGGACGGTCAAGGGTAGGGCGGACCCGATCATTGCGGTCAAGGGCCTGGTGGCTCACCAGGTTTGGGAGGGCAGCCCCCCTCAGGTCATCAGGTGACGCGAGCCCTTTGTGCTCAAGGTAGCGCAGGAGACCGGCGTTCATCTCCTTTACGATCCCGTATCCGCTCCACATAACGGCCGTGCAGACCTGCACCGCGGACGCACCGAGCAGCAGGTACTCGGCCGCGTCCTGCCAGCTGCTGATCCCCCCGATCCCCATGATGGGGAGCGGGACCGCCTTTGCGATCGCCGAGACCCTCTCAAGGCCGATGGGCTTGATCGCCGGCCCGGAGTACCCGCCGCGGGTGCCCCGGCCCCCGACCGATGGCTGCGGTTCGAAGGATTCGATGTCGACGCCGAAAATGCCCTGGACGCTGTTGATCGCCGAGATCCCTGCTGCCCCCCCGGCCGCTGCGGCCTTTGCAGGGAGCACGATGTCGGTGATGTTCGGTGTCATCTTGACGTACACCGGGACCGTTGCTACGGAGACGACGTCCCGGGTGAGCCGCTCCACGAGCGGGGGGTTCTGGCCGATCGCGGCGCCGACACCGGCCTCGGGCATCCCGTGCGGGCACGAGACGTTCAGCTCGATGGCATCGCAGCCGGCGTCCTGCACGCGCCCGGCGAGATCCTGCCAGC
>JBFYKS010000101.1:0-21241 GCA_041305785.1 Methanoregula sp.
AGACCAAACAACCCATGGATTACCCGCGCAAAAAGGTTAACCAGCAAGTCCACGATACCGTTCGTATAAAGGATATTGATGAGGAGCACTCCGAGGAAGAGAAACGGTATGGCTTCCTGCAGGAACCAGCGGATCCGCATCCAGGTCTTCTTTACAACCGTCTTTGCATCCGGCTTACGATAGGGCGGGATCTCAAGGCAGATCTCCGGGCTGTCTCCTTTGATGAGCCGGTTCAGGATGAGACCTGAAGAGATGAAAACAATGAAGAGCGTGGCGAATACGAGGACGATGTAGCCGATGCCATAGGGCCCGAGGATCCCAAACACCATCGCGTTCTTTGCCATACAGGGTACTGATATGGCAAGGAGGGTTGCAGCAATGAACCGTTGCTTTTTCGTCTCAAGGCTCCGTGCTGCAAGTACGCCGGGAACATTACACCCGAGCCCGAGAAATACCGGGATGATACCAAACCCGTGCATCCCGAACCGGTGGAAGATAGTATCGGTGAGGGTTGCAAGCCGCGGCAGGTATCCTGAATCTTCAAACACTGCAAGGACAAGGTAGAATGCAACGATATAGGGGAGCACCATGGCAAACGGGACATAAATACCCGTGGTGAGGAGCCCCATGGATTGGACATAATCGATCTGGCCATCGATAAGGTTCCCGATGAGCAGGGCTTGCAAAAACCCGGGCCCGAGCCATGTACTGAGGTCCATGGCCAGCGGGGCGTAGAGATCAAAGAGGGGATCAAAGATACGCGTAATGAGGGTTTCCCCGATGAAACTGACAAGCCAGAGCGCGGCAAATAACACGGCCACCGCCATGGGAAAACCGGTGAGCGGCCTAATCGATGCTTCGGAGAGCCAGTCCCACAACGTATGGTGGCGGTGCGTCACATGCTGGACATTGCGGATAACCTCGCCGATCTTTATCCACCGGTCATCTTCGCCCATTGGCCCGATAGATTCTGCAGGACGCGCTTCGTCAATACGGTGAACAAGATCGAAAATACCTTCTCCACTCAGCGCAACGGTAGGGATTACCGGGATACCTAAGTCGTATTCGAGTTTTTTTATGTCAATAGAAATACCCGTGTGACCTGCCTCGTCCCACATGTTCAGGGCAAGGACGACCGGTTTTTTCCGCTCAAGGATCTGGAGCGTCAGATACAGGTTTCGTTCAAGATTTGTTGCATCGACTACATTGATAACAAGATCTGCCTGGTTGAACATATCGAGAGCAACTTCTTCGGCCTTGTTCGAAGGCTCAAGAGAATAGGTCCCGGGTGCATCGATAATCTCGTGACCCTCTTTTCCCAGACACATCCTGCCCTTTGAGAAGTCAACGGTCGTGCCCGGGTAATTGGACGCAATGACATTTGCGCCGGTAAGGCGGGAGAAGAATACGCTCTTTCCGACATTGGGGTTACCCATCAGTACGATCTTTTTCATTCCAGATCCCCAACGAGGATGTGCTCTGCCATCCTGCGGCCGAGGGTTATCGCCCTTCCATCAACCTCAACAACAACAGGCCCGTGAAACGGGTGCTTTGCCACGAGGCGTATGGTTTTTTGTTCGCGGATCCCAATTGCCCCCATCTTACTCTGGAACAGGCACCCCCCTTCCAGACGGAGAATGACCGCTGTTTTTCCTGTTTCAAGAAAGGTTATTGGTTGTGTCATTTCAAAACCTTTAGGTTTGCCTAATATTCCTGGGAGTTGTTGGTATAAATAACAGATGGATCGTTCATTGCCCCTTACCCGATATATCTGGAGGGGTATGGAGATAATCCGGTGCAAACGGAATTTTGGATCACATTACAGATTCACTACTTCCAACCGTTTTTCCCCAGGGGGCATGCGCATTCCGTTCAGTTCCTTCGCATACCTGTAGCGGGAAAATTATTGGGTATGAGCATCAATGGATCTCATGCGAGTTTCCCAAAACATTTTTTTCATGAAGATGATAGCGGAAATCACAACCAGATACCGGTCTCCCTGAGGTGTTATTTCTGAAAATTGTACCCTGTCCCTTTTGTACCCCAAAACCGGAAGATATCATTTATCGCAATGCATTATGGTACACGCGGTGGGATGCATTCCCGGCAACCCCCGGGCACGTGCTGGTGATCCCGTTCCGGCACTGCCCCGACATATTCAGCACGACATTGGAAGAACAGGCAGCCCTTCCTGAAATGCTCTTTTCTACACGGGCACTGCTTGAGGAACGGTTTGCTCCTGCCGGGTATAATATCGTAATCAATACCGGTGCAGCAGCCGACCAGCGGGTGATGCACTGCCATGTGCACCTTATCCCAAGGTATAACGAGAAGAGCAAAAATCCACCCAACGGAATCCGGGGGTTTGTCATGGAGCGCCCCTAAAAAGGTTCTGTAAAATGAGGATTACGGATCATTTCCGGTTTTTTTTATAACCGGTAATTCCCGCCCGTGATCTTTATCGTCTTACCGTGCGTCAGCGCATCGGCAATCTTTCGCCGTGCGGAGATCACCAGACGGTGGAAAGTCGGCTGCGAGATATCCATCATTGCAGCGCATTCGCTCTGGTCATGCCCTTCGAGATCCTTGAGCCTGACTGCTTCAAACTCATCAACAGAGAGGACTGCCTCTTCGGGTTCGCTGCTGCCTGCCCGTGCAGGTCCAAATGACGTGAAGGCGGGCTCGTGGCCCACCCTCCTGCATCGTCGTCTTCCCGGCATTACTCAAGAGTAGTAAGCCGTTTGGTGATTTCAGTCTTTTCAGCCTCGATGCGTTTGAGTTCTGCTTCGAGGAGCTGCTTCTGTGCTTCCTTGCTTAACGGTTCGGGCTCCACGTAGTTGCCGTAAAATCCCGCGCCAAAGCCCCGGCCCCTGCCGAAACCCCGGCCGAATCCACGACCATACGCCATACCTCTTCCGCAGGGGCCCATACCCCTTCCTGTGCCGGGCCCATATCCGCCCGGTCCGGTTCCATCTAATCCTGGCATTTGTTTCACCTTAAGTTATGAATATATATTCACATTACTGAAAATAGTTACGGATCGGGTAAGTCCCCCACCCAAAGCCGCGTCCACGACCACAACGACGGCCACGGCCGAATCCACAGCCAAAGAATGGGAGATACCCTCCCCGGAATTCATTATTCCCAAAACAGGGGCCCATACCCCTTCCCGTGCCGGGACCATACCCGCGCGGGCCGTTCCTATCAAATCCAGGCATCTGTTACGCCTCAAAATATGAATATATATTCACATGTTATTAAGAATATTGGACCGGGCAAGGTGCGGAACAGACAGGGGCGGTGAACCACAATGTCAATAGGTAATTGAAGAGGAATAGCAAAATACAATAAAACGTGATTCCCATGACCGCCCGGAATACAACCGATACCAGAATCCTCGTCCGGGTGGCCATCTATTCCCTTCTGGTCAATGCCAGCCTGGTATTCATCAAACTCTCACTCTCGTTCTCAACGGGGAGTTTGTCGCTTGCAGCCGATGCCGTTCACTCCTTCATCGATATTGTAGGATCTGCGGCGCTCATCCTTGGCCTCATCATCTCGCAGAGAAAGAGCAGCAGTTTTCCCTATGGGATGTATAAAGTGGAAAATTTCGTTGCGGTAATCATTGCCCTCCTGCTCTTTGGCACAGCATATGAGATCGTGCACCAGGCACTTTTCTCTACGTCAGAAATAAGGGAGTTCAGCCCGTGGGTACTCGTTCTGGTTGCAGCGCTCATCTTTGTCCCCTTCTTTTTTGGCCGCTATGAAATCCGTAAGGGAATGCAGTTCAATTCTCCCTCGCTTATCGCTGACGGAAACAACTTCACTTCCGATGTACTTGCTTCAACCGTTGTCTTCCTTGGCCTTCTCGGACAGTATTTGCAGTTTCCTGTTGACCGGATTGCCGCAATTATCGTTGCTTTTTTTATCGTGAAAGCCGGATGGGGCATCCTTGTTAACGGGATGCGGGTCCTGCTCGATGCTTCGATCGATGTACAGATGTTAAACTCCATCAAATCGACCATTCTTGCCGATCCTGCGGTCGTGGAGATAAAGGAGATCATGGGCCGAAATTCCGGGAGATATGTGTTTGTCGAGGCCGACATCGTCATTAGGTCATCGGGTTTTGATCGGGCCCACCAGATTAGTGAGCGGATCGAGCACGAGATCAAACGGGCGGTTCCCAATGTGGACCATACCATCCTGCATTATGAGCCCCCCCATACCACAAAAGTCCGGTACCTGGTTGCGCTTGCCGATCACGAAGGATCGATCAGCGAACATTTCGGAGAAGCTCCCTTTTTTGGCGTTGTGGATATGAATACCGGGAGCAATGCGGTGGAACGGACGGAAGTGATCATCAACCCTCACCAGCAGGTGGTCAAGGGAAAGGGTATCATGGTAGCAAATTTTCTTGCCACCCTAAAACCGGACATTATTGTGACCCGGGAGGACCTCGCAGGTAAGGGACCGGGATATGTCTTTGCCGATGCAGGGATTGAGACTGTACAGACCGAAGCGGACACCATGGGATCATTCATTCAGCAGTCGATCAAAAAGGCTGATCCGCAACGGGAATAACTGCGACCGGGATTTGCAGGTATTCCAACCCCGAAGGATCCTCAAAAAAATATGAGGGGATATGAAAGGACCAGGTCAGCGGACTGCCTGATGATGACTGAACAGGTTGGTTTTTGTATAAAAGATATTTCTCTCTTGAGAAAAAGATACTAGTTCAAGATAGTTATTCAGGAGCACGGGATCATGGGTGAGCCAGTCAGAATCGGGATCATCATCTGCGACCGGTACCGGACCTGCGCCGGGGGCAAGTGCCTCCGTGCACTCCGCAACCGCGAAGGAGCATTTGAACGGTATAAAAATAACGATGTGGAACTTGTCGGGTTTGCTACCTGCAACGGGTGCCCCGGAGGGAACGTCGAATACGTCCCCCAGGAGATGAAGAACAACGGTGCCGAGGTCATCCACCTTGCAACCGGTCTTGTTGTCGGTTATCCCCCCTGCCCCCGGATCTCGTATTTTACCCGGTTTATCAAAGAAAAATACGGTATGGATGTTGTTATCGGGACGCACCCGATACCCGAGAAATATTACACAACCCATAAAAAGCTCGGTTCATGGGACGGGAGCGCATGGAAAGACCTCATCGCGCCAACGCTCACGGATGAAAAGACGCGGCTTGCTTACGATTAGGAACAACGAGGAATGGCGACGCGGGTCTTTTTTTTAAAAGTAGCCCATAGCAGCGCAGCAGGAGAATTACGATACCCGACAGGACACCGATGACTGGAGAACAAGAAGAGGACGGCGACCGCGAACAGGCCGGTACCTATGATGACGCGGCGAAAAAGATTGACTGGCAGGGACCTTCACGAGTCTTTGATCTTCTCTCCCCGCATACTCTGCCGGGCCAGGTGGTTCTCGACATCGGGATCGGAACCGGCCTCGGGTCAGAGCCGTTCTTCCACGCAGGACTCCGCATCACCGGCATGGATATCAGCGGGAGCATGCTCGCGGCCTGCCGGAAGAAGGGGGTTGCCGAACGCCTTGTCCGGCACGATCTGACGATCTTTCCCTACCCGTTCGGTGACAAGTCCTTCGATCATGCAATCTCCACCGGGGTCTTCCAGTTCTTTTCTGATCTTGACGACGTATTCCACGAAGTCGCCAGGATCCTGCCTGAAGGGGGGCGGTTCGCCTTTATTACCGGTGACCGCAGTTATGAACAACCGTCCGAGATCATTGCCGGCCCGGAACAGACCGGCACGGACACTTCGGTTACAATGTATTGCCACACAGAGGGGCAGATTACCGGCTGGCTGGAAAAAAACGGGTTCCGGTTGAAACAATCTATACCGTTTGCCATCTGGATGGATGAGCGGCACACAAAAGAACTCCCTGCCCGGGCATACCTTGCCCAAAAAGATTCCATAAGGATCTGACCCGATCCTGTACTGGAGAGGTCCGGTATCTGGTCTGGGTGCAGGGCTGCCGCCTTGCACGATCCCGTGCACCACTCCGTGATTCATCGCATCCAGTGCCCTGACAAAAGGTTTTAAGCATTTATGCGCATATGAGTAATTATGGTACCTGAAGCGGTGCCGGTGAGATACCTATGCCAGCAATAAAGGGAGAGCGATCACGTGAAGATACTCCGATAAGCGGCAGGTGCCTCCAGGGATATCATATTTTTTCGAGGTCATTATCATGAAAGTAGCAATCGCAAAAGAAGGAGACATGGTGTCCGAGCATTTCGGTCACTGTACTGAATATGCAGTGTTTGTTGTTGAAAATTCAAAAATAACTTCACAGGAGATCCTCAAGAGCCCGGGGCACGAGCCGGGGAAGTTGCCGGGATTCCTTGCCATGCATAAGGTTACGCACGTCCTCGCAGGTGGCATGGGTCCCCGGGCAGTTGAATTGTTCTGCGCAAACAATATCGAGGTTTTCATGGGGGTGCGGGGGACAATCGAGAGTGTAATTAATAGTTTCATCGCAGGAAAGATTGCACCGGGCGAGAGCAGCTGCACCCATAGTCCCGACCAAGAATGCACCGGTCATTAGGTCAAAAGCCTCACCTGATCCAGGAGCACGATAACAATCACGGTTTCCCCAAGGGGGGGGAGCCCGGCACCCGGGAAACCCCGGTACCGGTATATTTATCGGGCAAATAACAACGAGAACTGATTCTTATGATACAGCAGGCAGACGATCACCCGGTTCTAAAGAATGCTTTCTGTGCACCAAATGGGCAGCCCCTTAAGGGAAAGAGCGGTAAAAACACGTGATCCTCTTTGGGAGCAGGAAGGATAGCCCGGGGGTCTGCCATCTCATCATGCATGGCCTCACCATTCCAAAGATGCGGGGGATCGAGGATCGGCGACCCGCTGTCATGGAGAACCTGATATCAAGGGTCGAATCCTGAAACAGGAAAAAAACCTGCAACAGAAAAACCATGGAACGTGAAGAATGAGAAAATACCCCGACATCCCTGAGCTGCTCGAAACATACATGGAAGAGAACGCCGCTGATGAACGGTGGATAACGGTGCATGAACTCCGCAACCGTTTTGAACTGACACGGTATCAGAGTAATACGGTATCTGCATTCCTGCGGAGGCTGAGAACCGGACCATTCGGTCAGTTCCCCTTCATTGTCACAAAGATCGAGCAGACCAGCGGGAAAAATCCATCCGATCCGAAAAAGAGCCGCTACCTCCTGGTAAAGAGGATCCGGCACCCCGGACAACAAATACAAGTCGGATTCCCTGAACCATAGCGGGTTTTGGAAAACGTGGGCCTGTACTTCAGGTTTTCACCGGTAAATCTTCAATGGTTGCCCGCAATGCAACCGGGCCCGGGAAATCTGGCATGCAAAAAAAGATTCGCCAACTCCTTGATCACGATAGGGAGCTGCTTGGCGCAAATGCATACGGGATTGCAATACAGAAATTCCGCGACTATTTTGGGCCTGATAGTATTCGTTCTTCGCCCGCAATTGCCGGAGATACTCCTGCCGGATAAAAGTACCACAAGACATCCACTAAAGTTTGGACTCTCCCCAAACGTTATTCTGACAGGTAACCATATACTTCAGCATGGAGCCTGAATGCGGCCTTGCCCTGTCCGCCCGGAAAGTGGAGTACCTCAAGTTCATCTTCCAGACCGGGGGGACGGTAAGGACAAGCGAGATTGCATCGGCATTCAATGTCGATCCCTCGACCATCACCAAAACCCTTGCCGAACTCGCTGCTGCGGAGTATATCCGCCATGTCCCATACCACGGCGTCTCCCTGACCAAAACCGGTGAACACCATGCAGAATTCCTGGTAAAAAGACACCGGATCCTCAGCCTCATGCTCGTCCGGAACGGGCTTCTCCCAAAGGATGCCTGCAGCGAGGCTTCCCGGTTCGAGAGCCAGGTCACAAAAAAAGCGGTCGACCGGATCTGCCATTTCATGGGACACCCCAGGCAGAGCGCCTGCGGTGAGATCACTCATGACGAAGACTGCCTTGAGCGGGGGCGGGGAACTCAGTCGTAGAAAAGCCGTTTTTTTTAAATTGGGGATACTCCAAAAAACAAGGTGCGCACGATGCAAAAATTCAGGGATCGGGAAGGAGCAGACGGGGGAATCCACGGGATCGGATCGCTCTGTGCCATTGCAGGGATCATGGTCCTGCTCATTGCAGCAGGGTGTCTTGATCAGCAGAGTACGAGAGTAACAACGGACAACGGGACCGAACCTCTCACGGTTGCCGTCACGATCCTGCCCCAGAAACAGTTCGTGGAGCGTATCGGTGGCGAGCATGTCCGCGTCATCGTCCTTGTTCCCCCGGGTGCAAGCCCCCATACCCACGAACCCACGGCGAAACAGCTGGAGGATATCAGCAGGGCGTCGATATATATCAAGGTAGGATCGGGCATCGACTTCGAACGGGCATGGATGGACAAACTTGAAGGCGTGAACCCCCGCATGACCATCGTGGACAGTTCCGAGGGGATCGGGCTTATCGCTGGCGGCCATGACCACGGGGAAATTGCAGCGTTGGGAGATAGTACCAAAGACCCCGAAACGGGGGGCGGTACCGATCCCCACATCTGGCTCTCGCCAAAGAACGCCCGGATCATGGTCGAGAACACCTGCCTTGGCCTTGCCAGAGCAGATCCCATTCACGCGGGCGAGTACCGATCTAATGCTGATAGCTACCAGAAGGAGATCGATGCACTCGACACGGAGATCTCAAGGGATATTGCCAGCCGGCAGGTCCACACCTTCATGGTCTACCACCCGGCATGGTCATACTTTGCCCGGGATTATGGCCTCGTTCAGATACCCATCGAGAACGAGGGAAAGGATCCATCACCTGCAGGAATCGAGAACCTCATACGGCAGGCACAAGAAGAGAACATTACCGTAATTTTCGCATCACCGGAATCAAGCACAAAGAGCGCAACGGTGATTGCCCGGGAAATCGGGGGAACCCTGGTACTGGTAAGCGGGCTTGAGGAAGACTACCTGGGCAATCTCAGGAAGGTTGCACAGGCATTCACACGAGGAGGACAGTAAATGGAAGAAGTGCCGGTCATTGAGGTTGCTGACCTCTGGCTCAAACGAAAAGGCGAGGTGATACTCGAAGGAATCAATCTAAAAATTCTGCCGGGCGATTTCTATGCCATCATCGGGCCGAATGGCGGCGGAAAAACCACGCTCTTAAAAGTCATCCTCGGGCTCATTCCCCCTGATCGTGGCATCGTCCGCATCCTTGGCGGGAGTCCATATGAGAAACGGCATCTTCTCGGCTATGTTCCCCAGCTGCGCACCTTTGATTTCCATTATCCGGTCAGCGTCCGGGAGATGGTTCTCTCCGGTCTTCTCGGACGAAAGAACGGAATCCTGAAGAGATTCAATGCCCACGATGTGGTGCTCGCTGACAAGGCGCTCGCAACCATGGGAATCAGCCATCTCGCTGACCGGGCTATCCGGGACCTATCAGGCGGGGAACAGCAGCGGGTAGTGATTGCCCGGGCCCTGGTTGGCGACCCGCAGGTGCTCCTGCTCGACGAGCCGACCGTCTTTGTCGATGCCCCCACCGAGACCCAGTTCTATGATATCCTTGGCAACCTTGCCCGCACCATGACGATTGTGATGGTCACCCATGATATCGGGGTGATCGTATCCCATGTCACCAAGGTTGCCTGCCTTAACCGGCGCCTCTTCACCCACGATTCACAGGAACTGACTGAGGACATGATCCAGGGTGCCTACCAGTGCCCGGTCGACATCATCGCCCACGGCCATCCCCACCGGGTCCTCCGCGAGCACAAAAAGGAGGAGTGACCTTGTTTTCGCTTCTCTCTTACACGTTCTTCCAGAATGCAGTGCTTGCCGGAATTCTTGCAAGCATTGCCTGCGGCATCATTGGAACTTTTGTTGTCATCCGGCGCATGGTTGCCGTCAGCGGCGGCATCTCCCACGCAGCATTCGGGGGCATCGGTCTTGGGTATTTCCTCGGGATTGAACCTCTTCTTGGAGCTCTCGGGTTCACAGTCGGTGCGGCATTGACCATGGGAGAACTTGAACACCGGGCAGAGCAGCATATGGACACTCTCATCGGGGCAGTCTGGGCAACCGGCATGGCGATTGGGATCCTCTTCATCTACATAACCCCCGGCTTTGCCCCCGATCTGTTCGGGTACCTGTTCGGCAACATCCTGCTGGTGCCCCAGAGCGACCTGCTGCTCATGCTGGTACTGGTCGCAATCATTGTCCTCACCGTGGGAATCCTGTTCAATGACCTTGTTGCGGTCACGTTCGATGAAGAGTATGCTACCGTGATCAACCTTCCCGTGGAGCGCCTCATGCTCATCCTGCTGGTACTCATCGCCCTAACAGTGGTGATGCTCATACAGGTAGTCGGGATCATCTTAGTAATTGCTCTTCTTACGCTTCCGGCCGCCATCAGCCGGGAATGCACAGGCCGGGTAAGAACCATGATACTCTATGCAGTCCTTCTCGGGATAGCTTTCACCACCACAGGTATCTTTTTGTCTGCGTTCCTGAACATCCCCTCCGGCGCAACCATCATTCTCGTGAGCGCGGCAGCGTATGCGGGTGTGCTGGTCAAAAAACACCTTGCCAGCCACTAATCCGTACGACCCGTGCGTTCACCCGTATCCGTACCAAAATACTCCGGCGGCATGGGGAATCAATAACCAAAGGTTTTAAGCAATTATGCGCATATGAGTAATTATCATACGACACTGATTGGGCCGATAAACTCATGACAGAATTTCCCCAACCACCCGCAGCCGGATTCCTCGCTGTGCGCATGTGGCCCTGCGATGAGCAATACCAGTACCGTTCGGGTACTCCCAGCAGCCAGAAATTCCGGATATCTCCTTTAGAAGTTATTGGCACCTGCTGCTGCGGGCCGAAGAACCCGTGACATCTTCCACCCCCGTTATCAGCCATACGGAGTCCCAGCCATGAATCGACACCCGGAAGTCCCTGAACTCTTAGAGCAATACATGAAAGCATCCGGCACAAACTCCTGCTGGGTGACCGTACGGGATATCCGGGCCCACTTTGATCTCGATGACACGGTCGCTCCGGCAATTTCCGGATTTTTACAGAAGATCTACCAGGGCCCGTTCTTCACCTGCCAGTATAAAGTGACCCGCATCGAGAAGTTCCAGGACACCATACCGCCCTACCGGATTATCAGTAAATACTTCGTACAGGAGCGACCTTCGGTCAGGAAGCGTTCACACGAGGTCGCGCAGAACAGTTACCCCCAGCAGAACCGCTGAACCTGATTTTTCGTTCCATTTTACTCCGGTAATAGGGAGCAGGCTACAGAGTTGCCAATCCATTCGTCCGCACGATGGATCTCATAGGGTCTGCTGCACAATTACCCGCAGTGGCAGGTGCCGGAAATGCTGCCTATCGCCTTTGGGAGGAACTGAATAGTACAAGCAGGGATTAGCGGACCAGATGCCCTAAACGTGCCGGTGCCATACTAGCAACCGGGAGATGCACGCCGGCACCCATTCCGCACATGATACCCGTAAGATCCCGATCCTTAAATCTTTATGCTCATATGCGTAATAATTCCCAGTAGATAAGGTGAGGTGTGATTATGTCGACTTATGGTAAAACCGGGCCATTGAACCGGGCACGGGGAATCAGACCGGGGCAGCAACCCCCCAGCCAGAATACCAATGCGTGCTCACTACAGGATTCAGATCAAAAAACCCGGCACGAGAACAAATTGCACCTACAATAATACCGGGAGAGTCACTATGCCAAAACCATTCATCAGTGTGAACGACCTCTGCATGGACTTTGACGATACCAGAGTCCTCAATAAGGTCTCGTTCGAGATTCCCGAAGGAGAGATCATCGGCGTCATCGGGCGCAGTGGTGCAGGGAAAAGCGTGCTTATGCACCTCCTCCGTGGTGTCGAAAACCCGCCTACGAAAGGCTCCATCATCTACCACATGGCAGCCTGCAACCACTGCCAGTACATGGACGTTCAGAGCCGGGCAGGAAAGAGATGCCCGGAGTGCGGAGGGGATCTCGTCGCGGTCGATGTCGATCTCTGGGACGACAAATCCAATGGGATGAAGTCAAGGGTCATGAACCGGACGGCGATCATGTTCCAGCGGACGTTCGCCCTCTACGGCGACGACCGGGTGATCGAGAACGTACTCCACGCGCTCGATGATATCCGGTACCCGCAGGAACACGCGGTCAATCGTGCCGCAGACTTAATCGACCAGGTCAGGTTATCGCACCGCATGATGCATATCGCCCGGGACCTCTCGGGGGGAGAGAAACAGCGGGTTGTGCTTGCCCGGCAGCTTGCCAAGAACCCGGCCATGCTCTTTGCCGACGAACCGACCGGCACCCTTGACCCGGAAACAGCAAAACTTGTCCATGCCATGCTCCTTGAAGCGGCACAGAAGAACACGATGGGCATGGTTGTCACCTCCCATTTTTCACAGGTTATCGAGGATATGGCAAATCGTGCCATCCTCCTTGCTGACGGTGAAATCGCTGCGATTGGGGCGCCGAAGAAGGTGATCCGGTCATTTGTGAAGGATTACCAGGAGATGGAAGAGTCTCTTCCCGTGGAGATTGGAGGAACAATCCTCCAGGCCCGGGACGTGGTCAAACGCTACATATCCGTTGACCGCGGGGTGGTCAAGGCCGTCAACAGCGTCTCATTTACCGTAGCGCAGAAGGAGATCTTCGGCATCATCGGCAAGAGCGGGGCCGGCAAGACCACCCTCTCCCGCATCATCTCCGGCATCATCGAGCCCACGAGTGGGGAGATGAACATCCTCATCGGCGATGACTGGGTGGACATGACAAAACCCGGTATCAACGAGCGGGGCAGGGCAAAGGAATACATCGGCCTCCTGCACCAGGAATACGACCTCTTCCCCCACCGGAACGTGCTCGACAACCTAACCGACTCGATCGGCCTTGAGTTCCCAAAAGAACTTGCAATGAGAAAAGCAATCGCAACGCTGCACATGGCGGGCTTTACCGAGGAGAAGGGACGGGCCATCCTGGACCGGTTCCCAAGCGAACTCTCAGACGGGGAGCGGCACCGTGTTGCCCTTGCACAGGTGCTCATCCGTGAGCCACGGATGGTGATTCTCGATGAGCCCACCGGCACCATGGATCCCATCACCAAGCAGGACGTGAAACACTCGATCCTGCATGCCCGCGATGAGATGGACGAGACGTTCATTGTGGTCTCCCATGACATGGACTTTGTCCGGGACATCTGTGACCGACTTGCCCTGATGCGGGGAGGAAAGATCATCGATATTGGCCCGACTGCGGAAATCCTCGCGCAGGTCACTGACGAAGATAAGAAAGAATAGCCCTTACGGAAGAATTCTGCATGAGTACAAACACCACACCAAAGACAGGCGCTCCCGATTCGGCACAGCCGCACAGTGCCCCAAAAGGACTGCCACCGAAAGCAAAGATTGATGTGAAACACGTAATCCTTGTCCTGAGCGGAAAAGGCGGAGTTGGCAAATCCACGGTCTCGGTAAACCTTGCTTTTGCTCTTGCCGATGCCGGCAAGAAGACCGGTCTGCTCGATCTCGACATCCACGGCCCCAATATCCCAAAGATGCTCGGGATAGAGGACCAGAGGCCCGCAGTCCTGAAAAAAACCCTTGAACCCGTCCACGTCACGGGCAACCTTTCGGTCATCTCAATGGCGTTCCTGCTGCCGGACACGAGCACGCCGGTCGTCTGGCGCGGACCGATGAAGATGGCCGCAATACAGCAGTTCCTTGCCGAGGTGAACTGGGGGGAGCTTGATTATCTCGTGGTGGACCTCCCGCCCGGCACGGGTGACGAGGCCTTAAGCATCATCCAGCTGGCCCCGAACGTCCGGGGTGCCGTAATCGTCACCACCCCGCAGGACGTTGCGGTCATGGATGCCATGAAGGCAGCAAAGTTTATTGAGAAACTGGATCTGCCGGTCATCGGGGTCATTGAGAACATGAGCGGTATGCCCTGCCCTCACTGCGGAGAGGTTATCAGCCTGTTCGGTGATGGGGGCGGCAGAAAAGCTGCAGAGGATCTCGGTGTTCCGTTCCTTGGTGCGATCCCTCTTGATCCAGCCATGGTCCAGGCCGGGGACGAGGGGAAACCATTCCTCCACAATGCATCAGGTTCACTTACGGCAAAAGCCGTAAAGACGGTAATGGAGAACCTGGTGATCCAGATCGATAAAACAGGGTGACTGAGGGCAACACCTGCAAAGAAGAGACCGTCCTGCAATACGGACCGGATGTGGTGCGGTCATATTAGAAGAGGGCGAAATCCGCGTTTGCCTTAGAAAAAATATTTTTTGCTTATCGTATTTAAAATATCCCTTTTTTAAAGAGTCATGAAAAATTATCAGATTTGTCTTTTGATGATTTCGATGCGTGGAAATATATACCGGGTACGCCCACCCTTCACTCAGAAAAAGGCAGCTGATTCCCACAATGCCGGGCTCCTGCCAGCTGATGGCGGTGAATTTAATTGACAGATACTAATTATAACGAAGGCCGGTCGGTGATGCCGGACGTCCTCTCGTTTGGAAAACTGGACGTTATCATGGTGACAGTGGTCTTTCTCCAGTCGCTTTTAATCGCCTGGTTCCTGTTTTTGATCCTTGACGCGTTCGAAGTATCCCTGTTCTTCCGGTTCCTGCAGGGGGTAGCAATCCTTTTTGCCATCATGGTACCGGTCTATGTGCTGCTTGAAGGGTTCCAGCATCTTTCAATCACTGACGGGTTCTTCATTCCGATGATCCTCTACACCTTCATGTTCGCGCTCTTCAACTCCCTCATCCACTTCACGTTCCTCTTCCTGGATCCCGCAGTAGTCCTCCCTGCGCTGGCGGGGGGCATCGGATTTGGCCTCGTGGGTCTTGGCGCCTATCACCTGCCAAGGAACATCAGGAAATCATTTGTTACCGTAACGACGGGTATTACCATCATCTTCCTCAGTTCCCCCATGATCCTTGCCGGCTTCCTGTTCATATTCACCGGAGACCTCGCTTCAGCGCCCGCGATGATCCAGTAAATTGCACTTTTGTTTCAATATCCCAACACTTTTACCTTTACGGAAGGAAAATCTGCGGTATGAAGAACCCCTTCCACATCATGATCATCCCTACCCTCGGATGCCCCGGCAGGTGCAAGTACTGCTGGAGTTCCGAAGAGGGGGCGCCGGTCATGACCATCGATACGGTACAAGAGATTGTATCGTGGCTCAAAGGGTTCCGGTCCGATCGTGCGACTTTCACGTTCCACGGTGGCGAGCCGCTCCTTGCAGGCGCCGACTTTTACCGCCAGGCACTTCCGATGCTGGCAACCGGACTCAAGGTACTCTCACCTGAGTTTGCGATACAGACAAACCTCTGGCGCATGACACCGGAGATCGCTGATATTCTTGCGGAGTATCACGTCCCGGTCGGTTCCTCCATTGACGGCCCGGAGGACATCACCGATTCACAGAGGGGAACGGGATATTATGAGAAGTGCATGAAGGGGTACGAGATCGCAAAAGAAGCCGGCCTTACGGTACGGTTCATCTGCACGTTCACGAACAAATCCGTGAAGCACCGGGAAGAGATCTTCAACTTCTTCAAGGAGAAGGGATTCGTCTTAAAACTCCACCCGGCCCTGCCCTCGCTCCGTTCCGAAAACCCGAAGGAATGGGCGCTCGAACCGGAAGAATACGGCGACCTGCTCGTATACCTGCTCGACAAGGCGCTTGAAAATATGGGATCCGTTGAGGTAATGAACATCAACGATCTCTGCCGCTGCATCTTTACCCGGAGGGGATCGGTCTGCACGTTCGTCAACTGCATGGGTAACACGTTTGCCATCGGACCAGACGGGAGTATCTATCCCTGTTACCGCTTTGTCGGGATGCCGGAATGGGTGATGGGAAACGTCCGTACTAAGCCGACAATGGAAGACCTCATGGCTTCGGAACCTGCCCGTCGCATGACGGCATTCTCCGAGTATGTGGATTTGGCATGCAAGGACTGTCCACATATCAGGTACTGCCGGGGGGGCTGCCCCTATAACGCCATAGCTCCATCGGGCGGATCACTCGAAGGGGTGGATCCCCACTGCCCCGCTTACAAGCGGATCTTTGACGAGCTCAACGAGCGGCTGAACAAGGAGATGTATGATGACCCGGTGCCGCAAATGGGCTTTGCGATGCAGTCACAAAAAAAGGGAAAACCCGGCGTGATGGCGCTGATGCGGGCGATTGTGGAGAAATGAAATCCCTTTTTTTAAAGAGCTGACATGATTCGGAAAAGCGGATGAGCCCCCAATAACCTTTTTTGGAACTGCTCCGACAACAACAATAATAACCCTGCAGCGGGATTCCTCTCTTAAGGTGAATAACCATGACAGATACCGGATCCATCCTTTATCGCCCGGTTCGTTTTAACCGGGAGTTTTTTGCCGGCAGAATGCTGGAACGGTTCCAGGAGAAATATCCAAAAATATGGAGCGACCTTGGTCTTGAGCAGCGGGGCATGGTACGGGAAGAGTTCATCTCCACCATCATAAGCATCGAGGAATCCCTTGCATCCGGCAGCCCGGCGTTTCTCATCGATCATGCCCGCTGGGTGCAGTCCCGCTTCATCGCGGAATCATTTCCCCCGGAATTTTCTGTCGCGTTTTTCAAGATTTTCAAAGAGATTGTCTCTGATGGGTTTCCCGAAGATTACCGGAAGGACGCGGGGGTGTTTGCCGGAAAAGCGGCCGCTTCTCTGAAATCCGTACCAGAGGGTACAAGCGCAATTCCGGATGCCGGAACGACCCTGTCCCCGAAAGCCCAGGCATTCCTCTCCTTCATTCTTGCAGGGGAGGTTGCAAAGGGAAGGGCGGTCATCGATCGGGAACTTGCAGACGGCACCCCGTTTCGCAGGATCTATTCCGATATCTTTTTGGCGGTCCTCCTGGAAACCGGAAGGCTCTGGCAGCAGAACAGGGTAACGATCGCACAGGAGCATTTCGTCACTGACGTAATCCGCCGGATCATGGAACAGCTGCACAACCAGATTATCGGAACAGGGCGGGTGGCACGGAAGAAGAAGACGGTGGTGGCTGCCTGTGTCGGGGAAGAACTCCACGACGTCGGGATCCGCATGGTTGCGGACTTCTTCGAACTGGATGGCTGGAATGTGTATTATATCGGGGCCAATACACCGGCAAAGAGCATTCTTGCCGCGCTCAAGGACCAGAAGGCTGATCTTCTTACCCTTTCGATCACCATGCCGACCCATCTCTCTGAGCTCCGTTACCTGATCCGGTCGCTCCGTGCAGATGAGGCTACGGCGCAGGTGAAAGTGATCGTCGGAGGTTCCCCGTTTGCTATTATTCCGGACCTCTGGAGACAGGTCGGGGCCGATGCCGTTGCAGCGAGCGCTGAAGGAGCAGTAACTGCAGCTAACCAACTCACTGCCTGAGAAGGGTAACACCTCACACCAGCGTCTTCTGCGGGTTGTTGAGATGCTTCTTTGCCGCGGGGGTGACCTCCCGGCCCTGCGGGGTACGTTTGAGGAAACCGATCTGGATGAGGAAGGGCTCATATACGTCCTCGATGGTCCGCACTTCCTCACCAACCGAGATGGCGATGGTCTTCACCCCGACCGGGCCCCCGTTGAAATCATTGGCAATCACGGCAAGAATTCGGCGGTCCAGCTCGTCAAGGCCCAGTTCATCTATCTGCATCATCGCAAGGGCGCTTGCCGTGATCTCCCGGGTAATCGTCCCGTCCCCCCTGACAGTAGCATAATCACGCACCCTTCGCAAGAGACGGTTGACAATCCGGGGGGTTCCACGGCTCCGCTTTGCTATCTCCTCAGCACCATCGGGTGTGATGGGTATCTTTAAAATAAAGGCGCTTCGGGTCACGATCCGGGCAAGATCGGCGGGATCGTACAGATCAAGCCGTGAGATAATACCGAACCGGTCACGGAACGGCGCGCCAAGAAGCCCCTGCTTGGTGGTGGCCCCGATAAGGGTGAAGTGCTCAAGGTTCAGTTTGATGGATCGGGCGCTTGGCCCTTCACCGATCATCACATCGATGAAGTGATCTTCCATAGCCGGGTAAAGCACTTCCTCGACCACCGGGTTGATGCGGTGGATCTCATCAATAAAGAGGATGTCACCGCGCTGGAGCGGGGTGAGGAGCGCTGCAATATCCCCGGGTTTCTCAAGAACGGGACCTGTCGTTGTCCGGATGGTTGAGCCGAGTTCGCGGGCAATGATATGGGCAAGCGTGGTCTTTCCCAGGCCCGGGGGGCCGGAGAAGAGGATGTGGTCAATGGGTTCATCGCGCTTCCGGGCGGCTTCAATCGCAATCGTTAAACTCTCCTTGACCTGCACCTGCCCGATAAACTCAGCAAGCCGTTCCGGCCGGATAGTGAGATCATCACCCTCTTCTGCAAGAGGTGCCGGGGATATGATACGCTCATCCATCGGGTTACCGCTCCTTCAGCCGGGCAAGGGCTGCCCTGATGAGCACCTGCACGGTGGGGGAACTGCCCGACGCCCGGGCAGCAGCCATCACCGCATCGCGCGATTCGTTCTCGGCAAAACCGAGGGATACAAGGGCGCTTACCGCATCGTGGACTGGCATACTGCCTGCTCCACTCTCACCCTTGGGCAACGACTCACTGATCTTCTTCATCTTGTCCCTTAACTCAAGGATCAGCCGTTTGGCACCTTTTGCCCCAATACCGGAGATTCGTGTCAGGGCTTTCTCGTCCTCATTGAGAATAGCCATGGCAAACTCCTCGATGCCGATCTGGGAGAGGAGATTCATGGCGATCTGGGGGCCGATGCCAGTCACGCTTATGAGGATACGGAACATCTCCAGTTCGCTCTGCTGCAGGAACCCGAACAGCACAATGGCATCCTCACGGACTGCCATGTGGGTGTAAAGCTTCACCGTCCCACGGGTGCCGGCCAGTTGCTGGAGGGCGGGCTGGGTTACCTGCACCCGGTAGCCAACTCCATGGACATCGATAACCACCCACCGTTCGCCCGTCAGGACCGGTTCGCCGGTAATGAGCGCGATCATGATACTACCTCAAGACATGGATATGACATAAGGCAATCGATAAAGCATCGGCCGCGTCATCAGGTTTTGGGACGGTCTCAAGCCGGAGCAGGCGCCGGATCATCTCCTGCATCTGGCGCTTGTCGGCCCGTCCCGACCCGGTGATGGCCTGCTTGACCTGGTTCGGAGTGTACTCTGTAACGGGGATCTTCTGCTGTTCGGCCAGGAGGAGGATAACCCCCCGTGCTTCGCTGACACCCATGGCCGAGGAGATGTTTTTAGAAAAAAACAGCTTTTCGACAGCGATATGGGCCGGCTCGTATTTTGTGACGAGAGCAGTAAGTTCAGTATAGATGTGCAGCAGCCGCTCCGCTGCGGGCTGATCCTTAACGGACTCCACACAACCATAACAGACCGGTTCCGGGTTCCGGTTTTTAACCTCGATAACCCCGTACCCCACGCGGGCAAGACCGGGATCGATGCCGATTACAATCATGCTTGAGAGATGCTCCTGATCAGGTATTGGTCACACCCCTTTATACGCGAGGTGGTGCGCGGGGTGAAGGTGAACGGGCTGCAAATGCCGGGTACGGGGATATGCCCTGTCACCACTCAACACGGAACCCGGGATACTCTGCGGTTGCAGGGCTGCGTTTCACCTCTATCGCATCGACCCTGATGAAAAGATCATTGCGGGCATATGCCATTCGGAGGAAATTGTCCAGCGAGGCTGGCGAACTCTCGGCAACAATCTCAACGGTCCCGTCCGGCAGGTTCTTCACGTACCCGTGTACCCCGGTTGAACGGGCACATTCCCCGACAAACGCCCGGTAGCCGACGCCCTGAACCCGCCCCTTTGCCACGGCGGTGATCCGTTCCATAGGTACATACAGGATCCGAAGGGGACATAATATTTGGGAAATGATCTTCTGTAAGTCACGGGAGTGAAAAACGCATTCCCCCCCCACCAACCCTCATTACCAGGCTCTGTAGCCACCCAAAACCGCATACCCTCATAAACCGTGAGCGAAACCTGCATCCTTTGCAAGCGGTAACGGTATTAGGAGAACCATGTCTGCATTCCCGTATGGCACCACCGAGATTGAACACCTGAAAAAACGGGACCGGAGGCTCGGGGCGGCAATCGATGAGATCGGGATGATAAAGCGCGCCATCAACCCTGACCTCTTCACCGCTCTTGTCGCGAGCGTGGCCAGTCAGCAGATCTCGGCAAAGGCAGCGGAGACGGTCTGGAGCCGGATGGAGGGGCGGTTCGGTCGTATCACACCCTATACGATCTCTGCTGCAACCGCTGAAGAGATCCATCAGTGCGGCATATCGTTGAAAAAAGCAGGGTATATCAAAGGCATCGGAAACGCCGTTGTTGAAGGGATTCTCGACCTTGACGGGCTCCACGAACTTCCCGATGAGGAGGTCATCTCGCGGCTCACTGCCTTACGCGGCGTTGGTATATGGACTGCCGAGATGCTCCTCATCTTCGCAATGGAGCGGCCGGACGTTTTGAGTTTTGGGGATCTCGCGATCCGCAGGGGCATGATGCGCCTTTACGGTAAGGAGTCTCTCAACCGGGCAGCATTCGAACGGTACCGGAAACGGTATTCGCCGTACGGATCGGTGGCATCGCTGTATTTGTGGGAGATCTCGCACCGGTAGATGATGATCGCTGCCTGATGACACAAAACCGCTTATCCGGGATGAGGGAACATAAAAGAATTACTCACCTGAATAATCATACACGCGGACCAGATACCGGGCTTGGAAAACTCCTACAAGGGGGATTATGATGAGGAGCAGGAGCGCAAAAAAAGCCAGGATACCCACAACCACCACGATATTGCTGTTGAAGAGGACGAGTGCAAAGAACAGGAGGAAGAGGAGCCCGAACAGCACCATGGTGAGGGGGACGCCGATAAGAAGAGCTATGAAGACAACGGCTACGATATAGTTAAGCCAGCCGATCTTACCTATCGTCTCTCTGATGGCGCAGAAGTTGAACGCTTCAAAAAAGAGGCCGGTGCGGGCAAAACGGATGTACGCAACCGGCAGGATGGCAGCAATGACAAACTCCAGGAAATAAAAAATGAGGGT
>JBFYKS010000102.1:0-2668 GCA_041305785.1 Methanoregula sp.
CCCCCATAGAAGGTGAGAGTTGGTGCAGGATCTTTTTGTAAAAACTCGTAAAGCCAAGAGAGATCGAAGGCAAGATCCACGGGAATATCCTCATCAATAATCTGGGCACGTTCCGCATCGCTCTCTTTGAGATCCTCAAACGCCTTCCCCCGGCAATATTTGCAGCAGAGGTTGCAGTTGTCAGTCAGGACGAGGTGGAAGTACATGCGAACTTCTGGTAATCGTGGGATCTTTAAACCCATAAATCTCCTGTCAGGCAGATCCACGGTCTTGTGCTCAACAGGTCGCCGTTACCCGGGCCATCCTTCCTCATTCTTCGCAACCTTTAACAAATCCCCGGGCAACACACTGGTATGTCTGCCGGGTCGTACTTCTCACCGGAAATTGAGACCATGGATCGGAACGATCTTGACGCCCTCATCGATGAGCGGGTCCGGTATACCGTCCAGTACGCGGCGGATCATTCCCCCTTCTATCGCCACTGGTTTGAAAGGCACCGGATCAATCCAAAGGATATCCGAATCCATGAGGATCTGCTCGCACTTCCCTTAATCACCGGAAAAACCATTCGCGAACACCAGCCCCCGGTGACGAGCGGGTTCGAATTTTTATCAACCGACTGGTCCAATGTATTCTCCATCCAGGAGACGAGCGGGACCAGCGGAACCCCCAAGGGTTTCTTCCTGACCTGGGATGACTGGAAGCGGTACGCGGAAAAGTATGCCCGGAGCTTTGTCTCGCAGGGATTTACCAAAGAGGACCGGATCGTGGTCTGCGCCTCATATGGCATGAATGTTGGCGCAAATACGATGACCATTGCTGCGCAGCGGATTGGGATGGGGGTCATTCCCATGGGCAAATGCTCCTTTGATTCCCGGATCCTGAAGAGTTACCGGCCAACGGCAATCGTTGGGAGCATATTCAAACTGCTCCGTCTCGTCCGGCGGCTGAGGGCCGAAGGTGTCAAAGCTGAGGATATTGCCATTAACAAACTGGTAGCGGGTGGCGAGAGTTTTGCCGAGGAGTCCCGCAAGTATCTTGCGGAGCAATGGGACTGCCCGGTCTTCAATACCTATGGCAGTACTGAAGGTACCATGTGCGGGGAATGTACCCGGCTCAACGGACTTCATGTACCTGAAGATATCGTTCACCTTGATGTCTATGATCCCCGGCTGGAATCATTTGTCCCGGATGGCGAGTGCGGGAGGGCGGTCCTCACGACTCTCCTGCCGGTTGGCGGAAAGAGCGGGATGCTCCTGTTGAATTACGATACCGAGGATACCACCGTTGTCCTGTCCCGCAACCGGTGCGAATGCGGCAGAACCCATATGCGAATCTATAATCCCCAGCGGGAGGCGGAGACTGCGTGGATCTTTGCAAACGCCATGAACCGGGTGGATATTGAAGCGGCAGTCTTCCAGCCGGAGAACATGGAGTTTCTCACCGGAGAGTATGAAGCGTTCATCTCCGATGGCGAAGCCGATAACGAGGTTATCCTCCAAATCAGCGTGGAGTGCCTTGATCTGGATAAGTGCGATAAAAGGCAGATCGAAGATACCATCGTCAACCGTTTCCTCAAATTCAAACCCGGTCTCGCCCATGAATATCATGAAGGCAATCTCAGGATCGTGGTCAATTGTACCGGTCCGGGCGGGCTTGAGATCTTCCGGCTCAAGGGCAGGCCCAAACGGCTCATCGACCGCCGGGGAAAGGCATGATCCCTGCCATGCCCCGGCCAGATGACGCGTTCACCGGACTTGAACTCATCATTCTCCTTGTTGTTCTCATTGGCGCAACCGCGCTCCTGATGGTGCACCTTGGGGGTGGAGAGATGCCAAACTGGGTCCGTTCATTTCCCGGAGGGCTCGTAGCGGAGAGCATATATGTATCAGGCGACGCTCTCCAGCCGGTGGGTTCCATCATCGGGTTCTCTGCGATCTCCGGTATACAAGGCGGTACAATGGTACTGTACCCGCATGCGGATCCTAACCGGCTTGGCTCTGTACAGCTGGCCGTTTCGCTGTTCCTCGGTGATACCGGTGCAATTGATATGGACCGCCTGAATGTTGGGTGGAAGAGCGGGGGATCATCTGAACCTGTTCAAAAGAGCGACACCATCCCGCTGATCTGCCCCAACTGGACAATAGTTAAGAAGAATAATATCCTGCCCGGCCATTCCGCCGATGCTGACAACCTGCTGGAGCCCGGCGAGCAGTTCCTGATCCTCGCCTGCCCTGCAAAACCCGCTGCACCATACGAGTCCTTCACGCTTATCCTGCAGCCGGACGGTGTGGCTATGCCGCTTCCGATCACCCGTATGGCGCCAATGAGAATTATGCCGGTTAACAATCTTGGTTGATCGTGCCGCACCCCCGGCAAACCCTCCAACAAAAACCCTACCGTGCCGCGCTTTCGTATCCGGTGCACCGCACAGCCCCAGTTGTCATTCTGGCCCCATTTCAGTGTTTTTATACGAAACGGGGCATTTTAATTGCGTTTTCAAACGGACGAAATAGTGCGGCACAATGACCAAAAGGGCCTTAAATCCGTGGCGAAAATCCGAACATCGACGGGCTTTCGACGGAAACCTTATATATTATCAGGCGACACCTTTCATTATCAAAACCGAATAGAGGTTTTGAGGTGTTTAAATGGGAACGAAAATTGG
>JBFYKS010000103.1:0-5915 GCA_041305785.1 Methanoregula sp.
TAGATCAGGAACCCTTTGACGGTGTTGCTCTTCCCCGGCTGGATATACCCGCCGGTACCCCCGACACCGATCTGGAAATCATACTGGCTGCCAAGCTCGCCGTCAACAACGGTCTGGCTGCCTGCGAGCGTGGTATAGGACGAGGTTGTTCCTTCACTCATGACCACGATCTGGGCGGGTGACGGAGCCCAGGCGGCTTCGGTGCCGGTGCATGCGGCGGTCAGGTACACGAACAGGAACGTGTTGCCGGTCTGCGGGGTTTTGGTATTATACCCCAGCTGGGTATCGAGAGGATCCGAGGATTCCTTCTGTTCCCGCGGGCTGTTCCACGAGGGATCGACCCAGCCGAAGGTTGGCCGGACCTTGTAGCCGGTAACTATCAGTTCACCGGTCTTCTTTCCGCTGCCAAAAGATACCGGGGTATTGAGCGGAAGGGCGTGAGGGAACGGATCCGGGGTGGGGGTAAGTTCAGGAGTTGGCGAAGCGGTCACCGGCGGAGCCGTGGTGACCGGCGCAGCAGCCGGGGCATTTCCGGTACAGCCACAGAGTACTGCAAGCAGTACCAGCGAGGCAAGCAGGGTGAGAACAACATTGCGTTTCATAAGGAAACGATTGGCATGAGAGATATTAAATATCGTGTTGAATATCAACAAACGGGATTGAAAACTGCGATCAGCATTGATCAATAGTGGTTGCGATACGCTGGTCGAGCAGTTCCCTGCATGCGGGGCAGACCGTCTTTTTCTTCCGGTCCATCTCATCGAGCGTGTCCGGCCGGAACATCACGCAGCTCTCGTCTTTGCAGTGGGGCAGGCCGAGAAGGTGCCCAATCTCGTGAGCCCCCTCTTTGACGATCCGGTCGATGAAATCATCATCGCTCCCCCGCAGCCCATAGTATTCATTGCTGAGCCGGGCGGTTGAGACGACCCCGGCACCAACCGATTCCCGGGCCAGGCCGAAGACAAAACGGTTCCCTTCCCGGAACAGGTCCTGGTGCACCACGAGAAGGATGGGATCGGTAATTTCATGCCGGCGTTTGTACGCCTGGATGCTGTCGAGCAGCGCCTGTGCATCGATCTGCTTCCTTGTCATGTCCAGTCCCGTGATCCGTACATGGTTCTCGGAGACCGAGGTCTTCACGCCAAGAACTGACGAGATGCTCCGCGCCACCGGCATCTGGAGGCCGGATGGCGACAGGGAATCCCAAAAAATATGGATATGCATCGCTATGATCTGTTGGAATGGACTCCTATAAACATATTGAGCATGCGGTAGGCGGGTACGTTATCGGCCGGTACACCCGGGCGGTTGAGGCAGGGATCGGGAGAAACACGGTTGCTGCAGAGATGCTTGCAAAAGAAGGAGTCCTCCTGCGGTGCACGGATATCAGGGATCAGGAGCTCCCGCAGCACCTGCAGTATACCAAAGACGATCTCTTTGAGCCGGACCTCGCCCTGTACAGGGGAGCGGATGTCATTTACTCCATCCGTCCGGCAATCGAGATGGTTCCCCCGCTTGTGGATATCGCCCGCGCAGTCAACTGCGATCTGGTCGTGTACCACCTCGGGTTTGAGCGGTATGATGACGGGGGGGAGATCATCGACTGCGGCGTCATCCTCCACCGGTACTGGAAGCGATCAGAACCCGTCGAACAGGGTTGACTGGGTCTTTGCCGGGGGTTTCTTCTCTATTGGCTCCTCTTCAGCCGGCAGCACCGGGAGGGTCTCCTGCACTTTTTCAACCGGCGGAATCTTCTCTTTTTTTGCTTTTTTGGGAGGCTCTTTTTCCTTCTCTTTTGCCTTCTCTTCCTGCGCGATCGATTTGATTATCTGGGCAGACCGGGCCTTGTCATTCAAAAAGAAGTTCAGCTGGTCGGCATCGAGGTCCATGCTTCCTGCATACCCGGCAGGATCGTTCTCAACAAGCATGGCGATGGTCCCCAGGTAATTCTCCCGGAGCGTGCCCTGGGGCACATGGATCATGCCGGCGATCCGGTTCAGCGTCACCGTCCGGATGGCTTTCTGCTTCTTTGCCGTTGACATCTTCTGCCAGCGTTCGGGAGGCATGATCCGGGCATGAATGCCCCGGCCCCCGGCCGCTTCGGCGACACCGAAGAGCATGATGGCGGTTGCATACCGCCAGAGCGTATGGTACTGCCTGCGGTACGTATACCCGAGATATTCATCCGCGCGTGAGAGGGCCTGGTATGCCCGGTCCACGGATGCCGTGTCAGGCAGGTGGTGCACGTTGCCTTCCACCCACTGCTCGATCGTCTCGGGGGTGTCATCGACTTCGTAAGAGAGCCGGAGCAGTTCTTCATCGGATGCCCGGGAAAAGAGCGCGGTGATGAGCGAGAAGATCGAGGTCCGTTCATCTTTCTGGGAGGTGTGGACCTGTGAATCGGTGATATCTTCGCGCCCGATGGCGGAGGCGTACAGCATGTTGACCGCCGACCGGATATCCCCTTCCGCGCTCTCGGCGATTGCATGGATCGCCGTTTCACTGCACCGGATCTTCTCGGCAGCGCAGAGATACTTCAGCCGGGGTGCAATCGAGCGGGCGGGCAGGGCCTTGAACAGGACCGGCTCGCACCGGGCCCTGAGCTCGGGAGAGAGGCCGTAGAGGTCGTTTGCGATCAGGATCATCGGCTGGCGTGCATTCTTGATGCACTCGATGATCGCTTTTGCCCCGCCCCGGTCAGATGTCCCCTGGAGGTTGTCGGCTTCATCGAGGATGATAAGTTTCCTTAACGAGCCGGTCAGGCTCGCCGTTACGCTGCCCCCGCCGGCGATCCGTTCGATGACCGCAGCCGTCCGCTGGTCGCTGGCATTGAGCTCCACGACCTCCCAGTTCATGTCGTTTGCGAGCGCGTATGCGGTCGAGGTCTTCCCGATGCCGGGCTTGCCGTAGATCAGGAGTGGCCGGGACTTTGTTGTCCAGTTCTTTGCCCAATCCGCGATCTGGAGTACCGCCGTCTTGTTGCCGATGAGATCCGCCAGATGAGCGGGACGGTACTTCTCTGCCCAATCCATACCAACAGGTTGACCGTATATCAAATAAATTATCTCTGATGAAACGCAATTAGGTAACACGCGAATATTTTTCATGCAACAGTTCAGGTGATGTCGTGGTCCACAGCTGCTCCACAGAAGCAATAGCAAAAGTTGTCAGGGAATACGAAGGAGTTCGTCGCAAACATGCGATCGGTGACATGGTTAAGGCGCTCAGGATCGATGCCCCCCATGTCCTGGCCTCGTTTGGCGAGGATGCAGCAGTCATCGAGCACCACGGGGAGGCGCTTCTCCTTGCAGCCGACGGCATCTGGAGCAAACTCATGGAAGCCGATCCCTACTGGGCAGGATACTGCTCGGTGCTCGTTAATATCCATGACATTGCAGCAATGGGCGGTCACCCGGTGGCGATGGTCGATATCTTCTCGATTGCCAACACGGCAATCCTGGACCAGGTGGTCAAGGGGATGCACGACGCATCCGAGCAGTTCGGCGTCCCGATTGTCGGAGGCCACCTGCATCCCGATGCCCCGTACAGCGTCATCGACGTCTCCATCCTCGGGTGTGCCCGGATCGATTCCCTGATCTACAGCCACACCGCAGAAGCAGGAGACAGCATCATCATGGCCATCGACCTGACCGGGCGTGTCCACCCGTCCTGCATGCTCAACTGGGATTCAGTGACGATGAAAACGTCAGATGAGGTCCGGGCACAGATCGGGCTGATGAAACAGATCGGGAGACGGCGCCTTGTCACTGCCGGCAAGGACATCAGTAACCCCGGCTTTATCGGAACGCTCGGCATGCTCCTTGAAGTGAGCGGGAAGGGTGCGGAGATCGATCTTGCGAAGATCCCAAAACCCGATCTTGCTGCCAACAACATGACCTTTGAGCAGTGGGTGAAGATGTACCCCGGCATGGGTTTTGTCCTTACAGCGAAGAAGGAGAACGTAACAGAACTAATCAGGCTGTTTGCCGGAGTTGGCATGACGGCAAAAGAGATAGGGGTCGTTGACGCGACAAAAGAGCTGCGGATCCGGTATGACGGGCAGGAGACGCAGGTCTTTGATTTTATCAAAAACGGGATCATGCATCTCTGCGATGAGGACATCCCATGCCGGGTGCGGTAAGGAAGATCGGGATCGGGATTGCCGGCGATGCACAAAAAGTCATCACCAGCATCCCGGACTTTACCGGCCGGTGCGGGGTGGTCTGTTACTGCCGGCCAGAAACCCTTGCCGGCATCTCCTTGCCCCGGAACGTCTCGGTTTTCGAACACCCGCAACCCGAACAGGCGCTGGTCGATGATCTGGCATCCGGAACGATCGATGCCGCCGTGAGGGGAACCCTCCCGTCCAACTCCACGTTGAAGGCGTTGAAAAAAGCCATGGGGGTGGACCATCTCGAACGCATCGCGCTTTTAGAGACTGCGGGGAAACGAAAATTCCTCCTCGCACCGGTCGGGGTGGATGAAGGCTGGACCGTTGAGGAGAAGACAGAACTCATCCGGAAAGGCCGGATAATTGCAGAAAAGTTGGGCCTGCCGGAGAAAGTAGGGGTATTATCCGGCGGCAGGCTTGGGGATATCGGCCGGCACCGGCGGGTGGATGCAAGTATTGCCGATGCACAGGAGGTTGCCAAGCTCGCGGGCGCAACCCACTGCGAGATCCTCATTGAGGATGCGGTTGAAACCTGCGGGCTCATCATTGCACCGGATGGCATCTCCGGCAATCTTATCTTCAGGACGCTCGTCTTTTTGGGAGCCGGGCACGGGCATGGCGCGCCTGTGGTAAATATCAGCAGAAATTTCGTGGATAGTTCGCGCGCCTCACCAAATTACACGAATGCGCTATTGCTCGCAGCATCGTTGCTGGAATAAAATAAAAGGCTTAAAAACTCGTTATTTTTTCAAAAGAACGATTTAAAGCGATTAAAAAATATTCTGCGAAATTCTGGACTCCGTTTTTTACTTGCTAAACGGGAAACCTTCCAAACTCATAATGCAGGGCAATTTGAAGGAATTCCCCAAAAAGTATTTAAATATACCAAGAGGATTTCTTTTTGAGGTTTAAAACATGGCAGATTTACCAATTGCCGCAGTTGTGAGGATTGCGAAGAAAAACGGAGCTGAAAGAGTTGGAAGCGATGCAGCAGAAGCACTTGTTGCAAAGGCTGAGAAGTACATCGCGCAGCTCACCAAGGAAGCGAACAAGCTTGCCGAACACGCAGGCCGCAAGACCATCAAGAAAGAAGACGTTGATCTGGCTGCTAAGTCCAACTAAATCAACTCTTTTTCTGATTCTGCCCAACGTTCCTTTTCTTCGTGGTCGTTTCCCACCGCATTCCTCTTATCCCCGGCTGCCCCATATCGTATAGATGCTGAACCATTCACCCGGGTCAGAACGCGACCATTCTTCAGAATTCACGGACTGCCTGGTCCGGCTCTTCAACAAGGCAGCAGCAATCGAGCGCGAACCGGTGGATACCGGAGATGGTGTCCTCCTGTATACGTCCGAGATCCACCTGATCGATATGGCAGGCAGGTTTCCGGAGGAGAGCATGACGGCTCTTGCCGCCCGGCTCGGGATCACCAAGGGCGCGGTATCGCAGACTGCAAAAAAACTCGAACAGAAAGGGTATCTTGCCAGGGCCGGTGCAGATGGCGATAACAAGACGGTCTTCCTCCGGCTCACGGAAACCGGCTGGAGGGCATACCACTGGCACCGGGCATATCACGATGCGATGAACGCACGGTTAGGCGAAGTTTTTATCCGGCTGCCTCCCGGGGAGAGGGCACAGGTCCTTCGCCTCCTGTCCCGGATGGATGAGGTCTTCGATGCCTGCCCCGCGACCCGGCAGGAGATCACGGAAGCGGCCCGGAGGCTTGAAATAGTATAGATACTA
>JBFYKS010000104.1:0-3265 GCA_041305785.1 Methanoregula sp.
CCCGATGGTCTCGATGTCTGAGATGTCCTTGTCGTCCCGGAGCCTTATGAACCGGGGGAACCGGAGGGCAAACCCTCCCTCGTAGTTTGAGCTCGCCTGCAGCTCCGCGTATCCCACCTCACAGACAAGCGAGGGTTCGAATGTGACTTCTTTACCTGAGGTTTTGAGAACGCTGTCCTTGAGGAGCTCGTACACCTCCGCGAGCTGTTCATCCGAAAAACCGGTTGCCACGCGACTCAGGGCAACGAGTCTTCCTGCATCCTGGCATGCGACAAGGAACGATCCGAAGACGTGCGCCCGCTTCCCCTCGCCCCATTCGGCGCCGATCACCGCAAGGTCAAGCGTATCCACCTCGGGCTTGATCTTGATCCAGTTCTTGCCCCGCTGGCCCGGAGAGTAGGGCGATGCGGGCACCTTGATCATGATGCCTTCGTGGCCGGCAGCAAGGGCATCCTCGTAGGTCCTCTTGATGACCCCGGGATCATCACCTCTCACCTGCGGAGCGACATACTGTGTCACCACCGCTTCGAGACGACGGCGCCGCTCCGAGAGCGGGAGATCGATGAGCGTCTCGCCGTCAAGCCAGAGGATGTCAAAGACATTGGGCACCATGGCGATCGCTTCCTGCGCCTCCGCAACGTCATGACGGCGCCGGAACCTGCGGAGTACCGACTGGAACGGCATCGGTTTTCCGTCCTTGATCGCGATGACCTCGCCGTCGAGGATGACGTCATGCTCCGTTGCGCCGAGGAGCTGCTGGATAACATCCGGAAGCGCTCCGGTCACGTCCTCAAGACGCCGTGAGTAAAGCCGTGCCCAGTTCCCTTTCTTGTGGAACTGGAACCGCGAGCCGTCGTACTTGAACTCGGCGGCGATCTCCCCGTGCTCTTCAATCATATCCGATATCGAGCCCTGTTGTGCCAGCATCATCCGCACCGGGTGGAACGGGGTGATCTGGACATCGCGGAGGGCATCCGGCCCGATCTTTGCCAGCCGTGCCACCTCGCCCATGTCGTTGAGGGCCTGCTGGGCATGCTCCACGAGCGCGGAGTCGACACTGAACGCTTTCGCCACGGCCTCCCGCACGCTCCCCTCGCCCACGCCAATGCGGAGCTCTTCGAGCATGATACGGGCAAGGTACCGGCCTTCGAGCGGGTGAGCGTTCCCTAAGAGCCTCCTGACCGCGAGCAGTTTCTCCCGCTGGGATTTCTTCCCCTCCATCTCCGCGATCCCGATCAGGGAGGTGTAGACATGGACGAGGTCGAGTTCCTCGTGGAAGAAGGTCATCTGGCTCTTGACCGAGAGGAGTTCCTCGACTGCCTGCCCGACATCCCCGGTGCTGTTGATCTTCCCGACCACCTTCTCCTTTGGCACACCGGCTACCGCCCCAATCGCTTCGAAGAGGAGGTTGGGCCCGATCCCGAGTTTGCGGCTGCTCCAGTCGGCGAAGATCCGGCCCATGATGAACCGGACAAAGACCGGCAGTTCCTCATCAGTAAGGCCTGGCAGCTCTTGTGCAATGATATCGATCATATCGAGCCGGCCGCTCGTCCCCTCAAGCCGTTCGCAACACCGGGAAAAGTCCATGAAGAGCATGATGGCTGTCCTGTCCGGAGATTTCGTTACGGGCTGGGATTAACGTTATGATCGGCCGGCCCTGCAGCGGGATAGAGGGATCGAAGGGGGTCGGGCAGGGATCGCTGCCCGCGAATCGTTCCCTGCCTGCCCGCACGGGGAGGTCCGTTGCGAGGGCCGGATCCCCGCAAGCAGGGGTCGCGATCCGCGATTTATCGGCCCCGAACCGCCAGGCCCGGCAAAAAAAAAACACGAATGTCCCCTGCCCGACCCCCATTTTAAAACAACCGGAAAAGACCGATATTTCGTGTGGAAATTCAGGTGAAAAATCCGGGGAAAAACCTTCCACGAGAACCCGAGGGGGGTCGGGCAGGGGCAGATGATCGATCGCGACCATAGGTGCGTTAGAAAAATAATCTTTGCTCTGTTGAAATCCTTTGAAATGATGATGGGGGCAAACTGCCCCCATGCCCCCAAGAGCGAGGGGAGCCGCCGCCCCGAAGGGCGCCCCGCGGCGGCCTCAATGACGAAAAATTCTCAATCAGACTCAAGTGAAAAATTTTTCTTGCAACGATTCTCCCCCGCCCGATCGCATGCCTGCCCGTGGCGGCATGCGAAAGGGGAGGGGGTTGGGGGGCACTCGCTCCAGATCTATTTATCACAATCACCGGGTCGGGAATTCTACAGAACAATAATTTTTACAAACCGGATCCCGGCCGGGTCAGAGCAGCATCTGCTGCCGGCACCCGTTCGTAGTCCCGCACTGGGTGGCGACGGTGACCCGTTCGGTCTCGTAGAAGAGCCCGAGCCCCTCGCGGGCACTCCCCATCGCCTTCTCGGGCGTGTTGTTCATCTCGCTCAAATGGGCGAGGATGACCAGCGGCACGTCCTTCCTGAAGTTCCGCAGACAGGCTGCTGCATCGGGGTTCGAAAGATGACCTCGTTTCGACCGGATCCGGCGTTTGAGCGATTCGGGATACGGCCCGTTTGCGAGCATCTCCGGGCAGTGGTTGCTCTCCAGCACGATCCCGTCGCAGGTGCGGAGCAGGTCATGAACATGGGGGGTGATGATGCCGGTGTCCGTGCAGTAACCGAAGACGAGGTCCCCTTCTGTGATGATGAACCCGCAGGGCTCGGCAGCGTCATGCGAGATGGCAAACGGCTCAACTTTCAGGTCGCCAATGAAAAACGGCTCTGCGTCCCGGCAGGTGTGATGGACGAGAGGTTTTATGGAAGTCCGGCGGTGATGGAGGAAATCGGCAAGCGTCCCCTCCGTAGCATGGACGGGGATATCCAGTTTCCGGGCCAGCACGTCCACGCCCCGCGTATGGTCGCCGTGCTCATGCGTGACGAGCAGCGCATCTACCCGTCCCGCGTCAAGTCCTGCCCGCTCCATACGGACGAGGATCTCCTTTGCACTCAGCCCGGCATCGATAAGAATCGTGCTGCTGTCACCCTCAAGGACAACACAGTTGCCCTTGCTCCCGCTGGCAAGCATGGTACAGCGCATTCATCTCTACTATTTGCCGTCCTCGTATTAGAGTGTTTGACTCACGGCATACCCCAAAAATCTCCGGGGGATTCCTGCTACCCTCCTTTGGGTCTTGCAGGATAACCGGCGGGCTGCGAATGCGGGATTTTTAAAAAATGGAGCGCTGCTTAAAAAAAGATTACCGGGGTTTGAGCATCT
>JBFYKS010000105.1:0-8574 GCA_041305785.1 Methanoregula sp.
ATGGCAATAACGGAGTGTCCCGAGCGGGCATAGAATTCTGCCAAACTTGCGGCAATAAAGGTCTTGCCCACGCCCCCCTTCCCACAGACTGCGATCTTCATTCCAGCATCACCGTTTTTTCGTAAAGGCACTTTTTTCTTACTTCATAGAAGTGGAATTATGAGGACATGAGGTTTTGCTTCACGAAAAGATACGATTCCTTAAGAGCTTTAACCCGTTCCAAAAACCCATTCATCTAACCTGCAGGTTCAACGAATCCTTATAGCTGGAAAAACGAACGCTCATCAGCACAGGATATCGGGAGTGCGGTGCAAAAGTCCCATGGGACTGTTCAAACGGAAAAAAAAGGAGATACGACTCTGCCCCAACTGCAGGACACCCATACCGGAAGGTCTGGCGTTCTGCGATTCGTGCGGGCTCCGGGTAACCCCCCCGCCAAGCTGTGCAAAATGCCACCTTCCGCTGGCTCCGGACCCCAATTTCTGCGAGTCCTGCGGCACACCGGTCGGCACTGCTCCGGCCTCCCCCGGGGGGGAGGGGAAGGTGCCGACCGAACAAGGGGAGAAGAAGGCAAAAAAAGGCCGCAGGGCAAAGAAGCCGGCCCCGAAAAAGGATGAGTTCGTCCACCCTGCCATGCTGGCAGTGGAGAAGGATGAGCCAAAAACCCCAGCTAATCCGGAAGAACCGGAAGAGAAGGGCCGGGATGAGACTGGGATAACACCGGCCACCGATCATAACGATAAACCGGAGTCAGGTATCCTGCATCTTCCCGCCCGGCGCCGGATCCCGACATGGACGCCTGCTCTGGCCATCATTGCCATCCTCTGCCTCATTCTGGGGGCGGCAGTCCTGACCGGACTTGTGAACGGACCGGCACCGGGATCTGCCCGGGCACTTGCCACACCACCCCAAACCCCACCGGTCACCCAGCCTCCCGCAATCTCAGCTGCAACAACCATGACTCCTGCGGGGGAACGGGAGGCTGACACTCAGTCCTTTGTTACCCGCCCCACGCAGGTGCCACCTGAGAGTTACCGCATCTGGCTGCAGGAGGAGCGCGATCCCATCACAAACCTAGTCACGGTCATTTACAACGGGGGCAAAGGGCAGCGGGCAGTCCGCGAAGTGTCGGTCCGCCTCACCCGTTCCGACGGAGAGGTGCTTGAGCAGGTATTCAGGCCGCTTGTGATCGGGGAGGGCGTAGAGCTGCAGGGGACAAAATATGCGGACCGTCTCGAAGTGAATGTCACATACAACACGGGTGAGACGTACACGGTCATTGACCGGATCTTCCCGTACAAACAACGGAACTGAAGGAATTTTGGCTCTGGTGAAACGCACATAAACGATCGTTCACACCCGAAGCATGAAAATTAGAATTGCCGAAATCATTTCTGATCTAAACGATAAGTACACTCAGCTAATTTTTATGGGAAGTCATTCCTAAAGCGTCCTTTTGTGGAATTGCGAGGGTGACCCCCTCTCTCCCCCAAAGGGGGAGGCACCCCAAGGGGGCAAGCTCCCTTGACCCCCTCATTACTGCTAAAAATTTTTCACATGGGTTCCCATCCACGGCCATGCTCCACGGGGCGAGCCCCGATGAGGCGGCGAGCGCCCGTGGCCCCCTCGCAATCGAATTCAGAAGAGGGGTCAGGATTTCCCATGAACAACGCGTAATGATATGATGACGGGGGCAAGCTGCTTCGCTATCCCCGAATGTGATGAACGGCCGCCGCCCCGAAGGGCGCCTGTGCGGCGGCTTCAATTACCGATTTCCCGAGCCGGAAATTGCCCCGCCGTATCATCTGGGAGGCCCTGATTCGGGAGGTGCTCGAAAAAATCCCTCGTGCAGCGTTTTTCATCGTTTGGGGGTGAACCCCACCGGTTCATGCGTGTTTCTACATAGCACGTTTTTTTAATTACGGTTCTGTTGAAATGAGTTTGACCGGCAGGGTTCACACCCGAAGCATGAAAAACGGAAAATGATTATTACCCTTTTGAACCGCCACGGGAGCGTCCCTTTTTTAGTGCGGCGGCCTCAATTAGGTTTTTTTGGGAAAATATCCGAGAAAATCACCTGTTTGAAAATTCCGCAAGTTCTGGACCATTGCGCGACATTGGGGGGCCTCGCCGCCCCATAAGGAGCGAAAAGGATACGGGCGAGGACGTCTGTTTTTATTTTTCCGGGTATTTTCATCGTTCGGGTGTGAACCTCATTGGTTCATGTGCGTTTCCCCAGAGCCGGATAATGTAATCTTAAAAATTTTGTAACTATTCAGCCCCCCTTTTTTCGAACCAAACCGGCAGATCGAAATACTAAGAGTACCTCAATAAGAATAGATGGCAGTCAACCGGGGAGAGTTGCTGGAATTATGCCGGACAAATCCGGAAGCCGTAGTTGACATCATAGAGAAGCAGGATCGGCTTATCACTCAGCTGACAGAGAGGATAGTGCAACTGGAAGCCCGGATAACCGAGTTAGAAGCGCGGCTAAACCGGACGAGTCGGAACAGCAGTCAGCCTCCGTCCATGGATGGCTTCAGAAGAGTGAAGAGTCCCCGGAAGACCGGAGAAAGACCGCCCGGTGGACAGCCGGGGCATAAAGGCCAGACCCTTGAGATGGTGGACAACCCGGATGAGATCGAATTACACCCGGTTCAGGTATGCCAGGGATGCGGCGCATCGCTAGTGGCTGAGCAAGCAGTCAAGATTGAGCGTCGCCAGGTTCATGACGCTGAGTTCCGGATACAGGTAACCGAACACCGAGCTGAGCACAAACGATGCCCGCACTGTGGCCAAGTGAACCGTGGAGAATTTCCATCGGATGTGCAGTTCCCCGTCCAGTATGGCCAGAACCTCAAGGCCCTGATGGTGTATCTTTGCGTCTACCAACTGATTCCGTATGATCGGATCCGGGAGACCTTCTCCGATATCTTCGGACGTACGTTGAGCACCGGGACACTGGTGAATGCAGTTCAGGAGAGCAACCGGAACCTTGCAGGAGTGGAAGAACAAATACGAGAACTCCTGACAGGATCAGAAGTAATTCATGTTGACGAGACCGGCATGCGGGTTACCGGAATCCGGCAATGGTTGCACGTTGCAAGTACTGATTTCGTGACGTGGTATGGTCACCATAAAAAACGGGGAAAACGGGCTACCGACGATATGCAGATCCTGCCCCGGTTCAAGGGCACGATGGTTCATGATTTCTGGGCTTCTTACTTCCGGTACCCGGGTCGTCATGCGATCTGTAACGCCCATCTGCTTCGCGAGTTGAACGGTATCTCGGAGAATTATCAGCATGCATGGAGTCAGGATCTGCATGCTCTGATTCTGGAGATCAAACAGGAGGTGGATGCTGCACGGGTGAAATCGCGTTCTCTCGGTCTATCGAAGATTGCGGATTTCGAAGCACGGTATTTCCGGATCCTTGATTCGGGGTTGAACGAGATCCCTTCTCCCGATATTCCTGAATCCAAGGAAAAACGCGGGCGGAAGAAACAGTCGAAAGCCAAAAACCTGATCGACCGGTGCAGGAATTTCCATCACGAGATCCTGGCGTTCATGTACAATTTCTCAATTCCCTTCACCAATAATCTGGCGGAACGGGATATCCGTATGGCTAAAGTCCAACAGAAAATATCCGGTACTTTCCGCAGCGAAGAGGGGGCTGCCGCGTTCTGCAGGATCCGGGGATACCTCTCAACCGTCAGGAAAAATGAGAGACCGGTTCTCGATTCGCTTGTCGGGGCATTTCAGGGAATGCCTTTCATCCCGTTACATGCTTAGTGAGCGAACTGAATAGTTACAAAAATTTTACAAATGCAGGGGCATTTCCCCGATGGTTGCGATTGGGGATTTCACCAGAATCTTTTGGCTGATTCATCTCACGATGACCAGATCTCTTCCCAACATACTATACGTTCAGCCAGCCTATACTCCTCTACCAGAATGGTTCCGATACAACGGTATCGCAAACGAAAATGACCTCCGTGGGACAACCCTTCCCACACGCATGCAAAATTCCCTTTTTGTACGGGGAAACATCTCCCCCTTTGCGTCTTTTCAGGTCTGTGTCCGCAACAACGAGAAAACCAGAATCCGACCACAACCAATGACAAAACTCTCAAAAAAACCAGAGATCATGGGCACAAGAACCGGCTACGTTATCCGGTTTACCTGCCCGGTATGCGCTTTTGAAAATCTCATCGTCAACAAAACCCCGCGGGATCACTTCAAGGAGACCCGTGATGCGTCATGCACTCACTGTCGCAAGCGCTCCACAATACTCACCCCGAACGGGCCGATGAGGAAAGAAGCGCCTGTTCCGGTGACCTCCGGGATCTCACCAATGCTGTAAGGGCCGGCGTCAAACGGCATTTTGGGGTGTCCGTCCGTGGCACGGCAAAAAGAACCTTTTTTGGGATTTCCTTCTGTACCCATTTTTCCGGGCAGGAACGATCCTGTCCTTCCTGCCAGCGGTGACCAGAATCCCGCTATGCCGGTTGCCCGAAGATCCAGAACAGGATACCGCAGATTCCCAGAATAATCACACCCGCCCGGAACCATCCCATGGTCCAGAACGGCCGTTGTTCGATGAAATCATAACACCGGGAGTTCCGCTCGCCTCTTTCAAGCAGCCAATCCAGCCAGCTCAGGGTCACGGCAGGATCCCGGTCACGGTATTCTCCGATGTGATACAAATCCACATGCCATTACCGGCGGTGCTCATCTGCACCGGGCTTTGGCAGCGGGTTCTTACCAGCAGGCTCCCCAGGATTGTCACGGGTGCGCATTTGGTTCTCCGGGAGATATACCTGCGTGTTGTTGATACGATTTGTAACGCTCTTTGTACGGTTTTTTGTGCCGGAAAACCCGGAAAAACGGAAAAACGGGGCTGGCGCGAAACCCCCCGGTTACGATAAAAATCCGCTGCCCGGGGCGGCAGGCCGGGCAATGCCATGGCAGAGGGATCCCCTGGTTACTTCCCCCAATAAAAAAATGCGAAGACCCCAAAAAACCCTCGTAGTTACAGAAAAAAGCCGGCTCACAAATGGGGCCCGATCTCCGGTCTTCAGGTAAGATAACAAGCGTATTAAAAGAACAGATCCGTATTTTTACCTGCATATCTGCCCGTATCGGATCTTTTAGGGGAAAAGAAGAGTATCCATGACGTTCGCATTGCACATCCAGAACCTGACCCGGCGCTTCGGGAACCTTGTTGCTGTGGACAACCTGTCATTTGATATCCGGCAGGGGGAGGTTTTCGGACTCCTTGGCCCCAATGGTGCCGGAAAGACCACAACCCTCTCGATGCTCGCAACCATGCTCGTCCCGACATCCGGGTCGGCAACGGTTAACGGGATCGATATCGGGGCGGATCCCGACGGGGTCCGGAGATCCATTGGGATCGTCTTCCAGGACCAGAGCCTTGATGAGGAACTGACCGCGGCGGAGAACATGGATTTCCACGGCCGGCTCTACCGGATACCGTCAGACATCCGGAACCCGCGGATCACAAAACTCCTCACGCTCGTCGAGCTCAATGACCGCCGCAACGATATCGTCAAGACCTTCTCGGGGGGGATGCGGCGGCGCCTGGAGATCGCCCGCGGGCTGCTCCACCACCCGCAGGTCCTCTTCCTTGACGAACCCACGCTCGGTCTCGACCCCCAGACACGAAACCATCTCTGGCAGTACATTGCAGCGCTGGCAAAGGAGAAGGGCATCACGGTCATCCTGACAACCCATTACATGGAGGAGGCAGATCGGTTGTGCGACCGGATTGCCATCATCGACCATGGGAAGATCATCGCCATCGACTCGCCAAAGAATCTCAAGGAGGGTCTTGGCGGAGACCTCGTGACCATCAGCTCGCCCGACACGGCGGGAGTAGTAGAAGCCTTACACGAGCCATGGGTGAGCCGGGTGGAGACCCGCCATGATACGGTTGTCGTCAGCCTAGCCAATGCCGACGAGCACCTCAGCACCATCGTCACCCTCCTCAACACCCATAACATCCCGATCACCGCGATCTCGGTCCACAAGCCAACGCTTGAGGATGTCTTCCTCTCCTTCACGGGAAAGACGATCCGCGAACAGGAAGCAGATTCAAAGGAGATCATGCGCATGCAGCAGAAGATGATGAGGCACTAGAAAATGGACATCATCTACACCATCTGGCTCCGGAACATGCTCCGCTATGTCCGGTCAAAGAGCCGCATCATCGGCAGTATCAGCATGCCGCTCTTCTTTTTGCTCTTCCTCGGTTTTGGCTTGAACTCAGTGGTCCAGCTGCCGGGAACCGGGGGCAATTATATCCTGTTTTTAGTCCCGGGCATGGTTGCGATGAGCGTCATGTTCACCTCGGTCTTCTCCGGCATCCAGGTTATCTGGGACAAGCAGTTCGGGTTTTTGAAAGAGACCCTTGTTGCCCCGGTCTCGCGCCTTGAGATCATGCTGGGCCAGACTGCCGGCGGGGCAACAACGGCAGTCCTGCAGGGGTTCATCATCCTGGTCATCTCACTCTTTATCGGCCTTGAGGTCAGAAGCGTGACCGGGTTTTTCATTGCCCTGCTCTTCATGGTCCTGATCGGCATCGCGTTCACTGCTTTCGGGATAGCGATAGCGTCGCGGATGGAGGATATGACCGGGTTCCAGCTGATCATGAACTTTGTGATCTTCCCGATCTTCGGGCTCTCGGGGGCGCTCTTTCCCATCAGCTCGCTGCCTGCATGGTTGGTGCCGATCACCCTTCTCGATCCCCTTACGTACGGGGTGGAGGGAATCCGGTACGGCCTGACCGGGGCATCCCAGATAAACCCGCTCGTCTGCCTTGCGGTCATCGGTGGTTTTTCCGTGGCAATGACCTTCATCGGGGCATTCCTGTTCCGGAAGATACGGGTGTAAAGAAAAAAAGCCGGGTCCCCGTTCCACCCACGTTAATGTGAAAACGCTTACGATGCCTGCGGGCACTGGCACACAGAATGGAAACGGGATCTCCATCTCCATATTAAATGCCCCCAAAAATTTCATCCTGTATGTTTGGTGCCCTTCAGCATCATGTCCGTTTTCATGAAAAATATTGGTCCCGGTCATACGTTTTTTTGTTCTTCTCCAGATTTTGGAGGGAAAAAATTAAAAAAATCGAGTATTTGAACTCCGGTTGTCATAATTCATTCCCCCTGAATCCCAAATGGGGTAACTGCATCAATGTTTTCGGACTTGAAAAAATGGTTCAAGGATATAAATTGTCCGTCTCGTCATCATTGATGTTGGTAAACCATGATCTTTGCAAACATAGGAATGGAGGCTGCTGCCCTCTAAACCCCCGCATTGTGATGATTCCCATCCCCTGATCGGGGTCGCCGAGACGCCGTGCCGTGCCCCATCGGTTTGCAGTGTGTGATGGGATCGGCAACCAAATGCACCCTCAACGCCGTTGTGGTTACGTTCCGGTAAAAAAGGCCTCTTTGAGCAGGCTTGCCTGTTTCGGTGAGAGTTTTTCCGGAATTTTTACGATCGCCTTTACCAGCAGGTCTCCCCTCTTATCGGAGTTCAGGTAGGGCATTCCCTGCTCCCGGAGCCTGAAAAACGTGTGGCTCTGGGTCCCGGGAGGGATTTTCAGATGGGCCGTGCCCGTGATGGTCGATACCATCACTTCCCCCCCAAGGAGGGCAGTGCTAAGGTCGATGACTACGGAGCTGTAGAGGTCGGCCCCCCTCCGTTCGAACGTCCGGTCCGGCCGGATGTGGATGACCGCGTAGAGGTCGCCGGGAGGACCGCCGTTCCCGCCAGGCTCCCCCTCACCAGGGATCCGCAGAAATTGCCCGTCCCCGACACCTCGGGGGACCGAGACTTCAATCTCCCGTACTTTCTGCACCGACCCTTTCCCCCTGCATGCCTGGCAGGGCTTATCGGTGATCTTTCCCTGTCCCCTGCAGGAGGGGCAGACCGCGATATTCACCATCTGGCGTTTACCGCTCTTCTGTACGCCCCGGATCTCGCCGGTCCCCTTACATTGTGGACAGTCCCGTACAGAACCCGGTTCAGCCCCAGTACCATGGCAGTTCCCGCAGGTAAAATGGTGCGGAACCCCGACGGTATTCTTGGTGCCATAAAATGCGTCGGCAAGGGAGATCTCGATCTCGTACCGGAGATCTGCACCGCTGCGCTGCCGGGTCCGGGGGGAAACACCGGAGAAGGCATCGAAAATATCCCCGAGGCCGAAGTCCCGGAACAGGTCGTCATAACTTGGCGGCTGATACCCGGCAGCGTCCCCGGGCCGGAATTCCGCATGGCCCACCTGATCGTACTGGGCTTTTTTCTGGGCATCACCTAAGACCTGGTAGGCCTCGTTGATCTCCTTGAACTTCTCCTCGGCTTCCTTGCTCCCCTTGTTGAGATCCGGGTGGAACTTCCGGGCAAGCTGCCGGAATGACTTTTTTATGTCATCCGGTGATGCATCCTTTTTTACGCCAAGGACCTCGTAATAATTTTTCTCTACCATGGAAAAGAGAAAGGACTATTTCTCATCCTTTACCTTGAAATCGGCATCAACGACCGTCTCCC
>JBFYKS010000106.1:0-5614 GCA_041305785.1 Methanoregula sp.
TTGATCAATCCCATGTCATATTCATCTGTCAATCTACGATTAAATAGTTACCAGACGTTTATGGATGAGGGCTTATCGCGGAATCCGGGGGAAACCGATGAGAGCGGAAAAAATTTCGCAGAATATTACTGTTGCTTTGGAAAACGGTCTGTTTTTCATTCAGGGTTTGTTAAACGCAGAAAATAGCAAATTATATATACAGAGAACTTTGACACTAAGTTATGAGATCTCCATCCGAGATCAAGAAGATTATTGAGGGCCGTCTCCGGGTCTACATCTCCAAGGACAAGACCGGGATCAGGCGGGAGGTCCTCCGTCACTTCATCCGGACCAGAACCCTCACCATCACCGAACTCGTTACCGAACTGCAGAAGCATTTCACGGTAACATTCCATGCGATTGCATCTATGGTTGGCATCATCGCATCCCGTATCGGCATCCTTCGCTCAACGCGGAATGCAGATGGAACAAACGCCTACGAGATCAAAGAGAAGTACGTAGACGTCGTGGTCAGGATTGTCGGCGCGTAAAAAAAAATTTGCGTATATCCGATCCATAACCGTTTTTAGCCCTGCCTGCTTATCCTAATAGCATCATGCATACCGATCCTCATGACAGCGTCAGTCATGGCGAAGTCATCATTGCCCCTGAGGTAATTGAGTACATCAACCGGAGGAACTGCGATTTCCGCATCTGCACATCCTGCGGGGGACCGATCCTGTTATCAACCCGCGTCAAACCCCCCAAACGATCCGATCTCCTCCTAAAAGCCGGAAACCATACGATTTACATCTCCATCCACCAGGCGCGGTTCCTGCACAGCATCCGTATGGAGATGATCCCGTTTTTTGACGATGAAGAACCCGGAATGTCATACTGATGAGTTTTGAAGAGTTGTCCCATACCGCCGATGTCAGGATCAGGGTTCTGGCACCAACGCTCGATCTGCTTTTTGCTGATGCGTTCTGTGCCCTGATGGAGACGGTCTTTGGGGAAGATCGCCTTGGAGGTTGGGTAAAAGAGATCCATCTTGAGGCGACTGATACAGAAACCCTGTTAATGGACTTTCTCTCAGAAGTGCTCTTTATCTGTGAAGTTGAGGGACGGGTGTTTCGGAACGCTGCTGTCAGGACAGACGGGCGATCCCTTACCGCTGTGCTTGACGGAGAGCCGTTTGATCGTGTGCGGCATGCGAAAGGAACTGAAGTGAAAGGGATCTCCTATTCGGGGCTTGCCATAACCCATGATGAGAACGATTATAAGCTTGATATCTTATTTGATGTATAACAACCGGAACTGGCGGTGAAGTCATGATTGAGGGTGTGAAACAGACCGGAACAAATGAATGGGAGGTACCGGTTGGATATATTCCCGGAATGCGGGTACCCGGGCGATTCTTCCTCTCAGAAGCCTTATGCTCAATTCTGGAGCCGGGCGCCATCCAGCAACTGGCAAACGTAGCCACCATGCCCGGCATCCTCAAAAACTCCCTGGGTATGCCGGACATCCACTGGGGTTACGGGTTTCCCATCGGAGGGGTTGCGGCATTCTCCCTTGACGAAGGAGTCATCTCACCGGGCGGGGTGGGATTTGATATCAATTGTGGGGTGAGGCTCTTTACCACTCCTCTCGGGCAAAAGGATGTTTTTGGGCAGGGCAGCCTTATCGACGAACTGTTCCAGGCTGTGCCGACCGGTGTCGGTGCCAAAAGTTCCTCCCTCAAGGGCTCGGCAAAATCGCTTGAAGGGATGATGATCCAGGGTGCGCGCTGGGCGGTCGGGAACGGGTATGGCGTCAGCCGGGACCTTGCCCGGTGCGAAGAGGGCGGCTGCATGAAAGAGGCTGACAGCAGCACGGTCTCGACAAAGGCAAAGCAGCGCGGGATCCCGCAGGGCGGCACCCTCGGGTCAGGCAACCACTTCCTTGAAATCCAGGTGGTGCAGGAGATCTTCGATGCCCCCGCAGCAAAGGCGTTTGGCATCAGCGAGGGGCAGGTCTGCTGCATGATCCACTGCGGCTCCCGGGGCCTTGGCCACCAGGTCTGCACCGATCACCTCAAAGTGCTGGAAGCGGCAATGAGGAAGTACCATATCACGCTGCCGGACCGCCAGCTTGCGTGCGCCCCCCTCACCTCCCCAGAAGGAGAAGCGTATTTCGGGGCAATGGCAGCCTCCGCGAATTATGCATGGGCCAACCGCCAGATGATCACGCACACCGCCCGGGAGATACTCTCCCGCAGGTTCGGGATCGCATACGAGGAGATGCCGCTCGTGTATGATGTTGCCCATAATGTTGCAAAGTTTGAGAGGCACACCGTTGACGGGAAACAGACCGATGTCTGTGTCCACCGGAAAGGTGCCACACGGGCATTTGGGCCGGGCGCGCCTGACCTTCCGGGGGATCTCGCGGGCATTGGCCAGCCGGTCATCATCCCCGGGAGCATGGGCACCTCATCCTACGTGCTGTGCGGGACTGACATTGCCATGGAGCGGACATTCGGCAGCACCTGTCATGGTGCGGGACGGGTGATGAGCCGTTCACAGGCAAAGAAGCGGCTGAGCGGAAAGGAGGTTGCCGCAGACCTTGCACGCCAGGGAATCATTGTCCGGGCACCTCACGAGAATGCCATCGCCGATGAAGCACCGGATGTGTACAAGCCCAGCGATGAAGTAGTCGGCGTGGTGCACGAGGTTGGAATATCGCGTCTCGTTGCCCGCCTCACCCCCATCGGGGTGATCAAAGGATGAACCCCCGCGCCGGCTTTGTCTGGGAAACGCCACAGCATTTCAACCGGTTCATCGAGGAGTCAGGCATCGTCTGCGAGCTCATCACCCCCCAGATGCTCGCAGCCCCGTTCTTCCGGACCACCCTCAACTGCCTGGTAATCCCGACCGGGTTTGCCAACCCGGCCTACTCCAACCTCCTCTTTGCCCTGCGGGCATCCTCATCACGGATCACCCGGTTTGTGGAGAAGGGGGGAAACCTGCTGGTCTTTGGGGCGGCCATGGAGAAGCCGGATGCATATGACTGGCTCCCGTTTCCGGTCCATTATACGCATGACTGTCATCCCCGGGCCATCAGGGTTTCCCCGCTCTCGGTCACTCACCAGATCATTGCGGATTACGATGCGTCCTGCATTGAGTGCGATGGCACCTTCAGTGCATACGATGCTCTCTGCACCGGATTTTGTGACGAGTCCGCAGTAATTCTTGAAAAACAGGTGGGCGATGGGACCATCGTTGTTACCAGCATCCACGAATTCCCATCACGCTCGTTTATCCAGCAGTTCTGCAGGAGCAGCCAGCAGGTTGTATTCTGAACCGTTCCGGATTGTTTTTTTGGTTTTTTTAGAGACCCGCATCGAGTGGGATTTTGGCTCTCTCGAAAAGCTGACAGAAATCTCATAGGGTATTACGAGGAGGTTACGGGCACTCGCCGCTTCATTGGGGCTCGCCTTTGTGGAGCATGACCATGGAAGGGGATCCCGGTGAAAAATTTTTTGCAGGAATGGGGGGGTCAAGAGGGCGTGCTCCTTAAGGTTGCCTCCCCCCCACTAGAGGAGGGGGGGTCACCTTCGCAAATTCTGTTTGAGTACGCAACAAGATGATTTTTTTTATAGAGCCGGAATTTTACCATTTTTCTGCAGAAAACCAAGACATTTGCTGGTCAGCAAAGGTAGTGTACACGAAGTGCTAAAAAAAAGTGAAGATGCCCGGTATCCACCCGTGGATGGGAAGAACAACGAGGAACCGGGCAATGAATCGGATTTCTCACCCTATCACGTCCATGATACGCAATGTTCTTGTAGATTGAGAATGACCAGAGTATGAGGTAATTACGATGCACCAGTATTCCATGTCCTGCACTGCCGGGGCAGATGATCTTGAACCCGTTGTCCTGGCAGTCCATGAGCTGATCCATCGTCTTCCGGTCACGGCCAAGTCCAGGGACTGCGATGGCATACGGGTAGAGGATGGCAGGGTCATCGACCGCAAGTATAACGGCCCGGTCCTCATCGATGCCATCCGCACAAACGAGATTATCAAGATCACCCCTTCGAGCGGCGCCTACCAGGGTATCCCTGTCGCAGTATCCCCGATTCGCGACCGGGACGGCGCTGCAATCGGTGCAATCGGGGTGGTGGATATCACGGGTATCTTCGATCTCGCTACCCTGATGGAGCACCAGTCCGCCATTGTCCGGCAGGTCTGCGGCAGGGATCCCTGCCCGCTTCCCGGAGAACGCATTGATTCCAAGAGGTGAAAAAGTATTCCCGACTCAGCGTTTAAGGTACTGGAGATCCTCGAACGTCATCCAAACCCCATCTCAGGAGAGGTCATCAGCAACAAGCTCGGCATCACCCGCTCAGCAGTCTGGAAAAATATCAAAGAACTCCGGCAGATGGGGTATGACATCCAGTCCTCGCAGAAAGAGGGATACCAGCTCCTCCATTCCAGCAGCAAGCTCCTCCCGTATGAGATCCACAAGAAACTCCATACCGATTTCATCGGCAAGAGGATCCGGTATTTTGAGCACACGCCATCCACCAACAGCATAGGAAAACAGATCTTATCCGAGGGGGATCCGGAAAAGATCCACGGTACGGTGATCATTGCTGAAGAGCAGACGGGCGGGGTTGGACGGCTCGGACGGGCCTGGATCTCTCCTTCCGGGGGCATCTGGACAACGATCCTCTTAAAACCAAAGGTTCCCATCGACCATGTTTTCATGATCACCATGGCAGCCTCTGTGGCGATTGCACGCGCCATCAGAAAAGAGTTTGGCCTTGGTGCGCTCATCAAGTGGCCAAACGACATCTTCATCGGCAAGAAAAAGATCGGGGGGCTCCTTCTCGAATTGTCGGCAGAAGCCGATGTCGTCCATTACTGCCTTCTTGGGATTGGCATTGATGTCAACAATCCAATCAAGGATTTTGCCGCAGATCTCCAGCGGGATATCACCTCCATCAGCACGGAAGTCGGGCATGATGTTGACCGTGCATCGTTCCTTGCCCGGATCCTGAAAGAATTTGAAAACCGTTTCCAGCTGGTTGAGAGCGGGGAGTATGAAGCAATTACGCAGGAGTGGAAGAGCCTTTCTGCCACCCTTGAGAACCGCGTCCTGATCCATACCCTGAAGAACAGTTTTGAGGGTGAGGCGATAGACATTGATGAATTCGGCGCGCTCATTGTAAAAAAAGACAGCGGCAAACTCGAACGGGTCATTGCGGGCGACTGCATTCACCGGTAAAAGTCAGCTTTTTATCGTAAACCATCATTTTTTTAATGGTTGACGATGTTTGGCGATCTTCAGCGTTCCCGGATTATTGCCTATTCTGCGGCATTTATCGGGCTCATTGCTCTTGGGAGCTGGATCTCTGTACCCGTCGGGAACATCCCGTTCACCCTCCAGACACTCTTTGTCCTCCTTGCGGGAATTGTCATGCACCGCTATGGAGCGATCCCGGTCCTGCTGTATGTAGTCCTTGGGATCCTCGGCCTCCCCGTATTCCATAACGGCATGGCCGGAATCGGTGTGCTTCTTGGACCAACCGGAGGTTACCTTATCGGGTTCATCTTTGCCGGATTGGTTGCGGGTCTAGCCTATGAGCATA
>JBFYKS010000107.1:0-5165 GCA_041305785.1 Methanoregula sp.
AATCCCGTTTCCGTACACGAGCGGGATGAGCAGGATAAACGCCCCGAAATGGGTATTTCCCCCCTCGTGGCAGTTGGTGTCACGAACGGCATGACCGATGATCTCGCCGATCCTTCCAACACCGCGATGCGCCTCCTCAAGTGCCGGGCGTGCCATGATGGTGGATGCAAGAAAATGCTCAAGCCGGGTATCCGGATAATCGTGACAGCGATCTACGTTACCCGGCTTTGGGTAGGCACAGACCTCCAGCATCATTGCAAGTTGCGCCTGTTCAACACGTGTCATCTGGTGGCAGGTCATGGAACACCCGGCTCATTATCGTTTCTGAGAGATCACGCTTGAGCCGCATATACTCTTTCTTTGAGATGCCGGCCTGCTTTAAGGTCATGTCCCGGAACATGCAGGGCGATGATGTCTTACAGCACCATGCCAGGCTGCCAAAACAGGTCTGTTTTCCCTGTTCGAGCGGGGTGCCTTCCCCGGCCCCCAGTTTCATGCGGATGTCGTCCTCGCGGGGCATGCCGATCCGGTTAAGGGTGGGGATGAGCGGGCATTCCTTGACCGGCATGCAGCAGAAGGTGAGAGCCCGGATATCTCCACCGCGGCAGAGCTGCTTTGGGGAATTGTACCATCCCTCCTCATCGGCATAGCGGGTGATGGCAGCATCAAGACCGGAAAGCGTCCGCTCGTCAGCATTGCGGGCAAGTGAGACAAGGTCTGCCCCGTGCGAGAGCATCTCCCGCATCCGGTCGAATGTGTTGATGGAATTGTTGGCAATGACGAGGAGGGGGCAGCTGTTCCGGATCTGCTTGAGTTTTGCTGAGCCGAAGTCCATCAGGTCAACGTGCAGGATATCAGCACCCGCTTTCCAGCATGCTTCGGCAAGCCTGCGGTCGTCCTGCACAACACCTGCACGGATCTTGACCGAGACCGTGACCTCCTCCTTCTTCAGGGCGCGGATGACTGCAACGAGTTCTTTTGGGTTTTGTAAGTAATGTTCCCCGCACCCGGCTGCAACCATGGCGGGCTGACGGCAGTGGGCATCGATCTCGTACACCACGCTTTCGCCCAGTTCCGATGCAAGCTCTGCAAATGCGGCCGGGGTGCTGCCCCGGAGGTTGATGGCAGGGATGACGTGGGTGTTTTTCAGGAGGGTGATCTGTTTTGTTAGTTCCTGTACCGGGTCGTCATACAAGAACTCCCTGCGGTCTCCCCCGGCTGCCACCTGCCATGCAGCCTCCAGTGCCGGCGCATCAATGGAATATCCACCCATGAATGCAATACCCACGTGCTCCTTTCGTTCGAGCACGTACGCGGCATCCACAATGCCTGCCATGGATGCGAGGGCTACCGGTGTCTTGACTACGCGATCGTTGATGAGCAGCCCGAAGCGCCCGAATGCATCCATCATAAGTTCATATCTGTTGCAGGTGATGGAACAAATGCCTTTGCATCGCTCTTTTTCATACAGGGAAATCATGGTTTTTTTTATCTCTCATCCGCGTGCCTGCAAGCATGGCGGTGACGGGATGCCCGCAAGACAAGAACCGTAACAATCCTGCTGTATGAGGGCGCGGACCGGCAAATGCCGCTCCTTCACAAGGTGCCGGTAATAACGTTGGCGAACGGTGCGCCTCACCGGACAGATGCGCTATTTCCGGCAACTCGTGATCCCTGCAGGGAAAAGATCGTTTGGTAAGAATTTTTAATCATCCCGGTAATACTATTTGTTATATGAGTAAGAAGGGAATGCTACTTGTAGGTCATGGGAGCAAACTGCCCTACAACCAGGAACTTGTCGAGAAGACTGCCTCTATCATCAAGGAGAAGAATTCTGAATATATTGTCAAGTGCGGGTTTATGAACCTGAATACGCCCTCGATCAAGGACTCGCTCGAAGCGTTCCGGAAGGAATCGATCGACGTTCTTGTCGTGGTTCCGCTCTTCCTTGCAAAGGGCGTCCATATCGAGAAGGATATCCCCGGTGAGATCGGCATCCCCGAGGGCACAAAGAAAGGCACATTTACCCTGAATGGCAAGAGCATTCCCCTGGTGTATGCAGATCCCATTGGAAGCGATCCGCTGCTTGCCGACCTGATGGTCAAGAACGCGACTGCCGCGCTTGGCCTCATCTGATCTTTTTTATGCAGATCCTGGTGCTGGACACAATCCACGGCGGAATAGAGATCGGCAAAGCGTACCAGAATGCCGGTCATGCGGTCGATATCGTTGACGTGTACCATGGCACAACGCCGGATCTTCTTTCCGCTGCCAAGACCCGGAGTTATGATCTGGTAATATCCCCCGTCCACCTTGACCCGGACCACCCGCTCCGGGTACACCGGCGGGTGCCGGTCATCACCCACCATGAAGCGGTCCGGCAACTGCTTGCAGAACAGCTTCCCCGCCCGTTTGTTGAGATAACCGGGGCCCGGGGAAAGACCACCACCGCCCATGCCCTTGCCCACCTCTTTATGGGAAAGGGGGTCCTGCACACCTCAACCGGAACCTACTCCTACCCGACAAAAACCGTGCTCTGGAAGAAGAGTATCACGCCTGCTTCCATCCTCCCCGCTGTCAGGTATGCCAATGCAATGCCGGGCTGGTTGATTGCAGAGGAATCCCTCGGGGTTACCGGTGCCGGCGATCTTGCGATCATCACCTCTTCAGAGGACTACCCGTTTGCCGGCGGCAAGAAATACGCGGTGAAGGCCAAGATTGCTTCAGCAGCACATGCCCGGCGTATCCTTGTTGCAGACCGGATCTTCTGCGACTATGAACATGTTGTCCATATCGAAGACATTGCCCGCTGTGACGGGATGATCTGCACGGTCGAGGCTGACGGGATGAAATTCATCATAAAAAATCCCCTTTTTCTCCTGCCGCCATACCGTATGCCGCTGATGCTTGCTGCTGCTGCAGCGATGCTCCTCCATGTGAACCCGGTACCGCTCAACCACTTTACTGCGCTGCCGGGCCGGATGTCGGTCAGCCATGAGAAGGGCATAATTATTGTTGACAACGCAAACAGCGGTACAAACGTGGCTACCACCCTCTGCGCCTCACGGTATGCCCGCCACTGTGCGGGGATCACGGACGTAACGCTCGTGATAGGGCAGGTGGAAGGAGATGGTGCTGTCTGCGAGGGGTTTACTCCTGAGCAGATCGCGTCTGCCATCGCCCGGGTCCAGCCCCAACACGTGATCTGGATTGGAAAGCTTCCGGATCCCGGTACCGATGCATACCGGGCAGTAAAGGACCAGATCGATGCGGTCTGCAGTACCCTTGAAGAAGGAAGAAAAACTGCTCTTGCAAAAACCGAAAAAGGATCGATTGTCCTCTCGGTAAAAACCTGGAGATAACGAATATGAAATCCATGCACCCCCGGCCAAGTTCGATTGTTGCAGCACTGTATACCGCCCGTGACCTCAAGGTTGATGTTGCGATCCTCCACGGCCCGTCCGGCTGTTCGTTCAAGCATGCCCGGCTTCTCGAGGAGGACGGCATGCGTGTCCTGACCACCTCCCTTGCGGACAACGAGTTCATCTTTGGCGGGCAGTCACCGCTTGAGACGGTGCTCCGGTATGCAGAAGACCATTTCAAGCCGGAGCGGATCGCCGTTATCGGAACCTGCGTATCCATGATTATTGGCGAGGATCTCCAGTCTGCAATTGACGGTGCAGGGATCACGACCCCCGCCATTGCCGTGGATATCCATGCCGGTTACCCGGAGAACATCGCCGGCGTGCTGCTGACCCTTGAAGCCGCACTGGGGGCCGGGTGGATCTCGGAAGAGGAGATGGTCCGCCAGCGGTTCCTGATGGAGAAGGCAAACGAGGTTGAGCGGACACGGGGTGCGGCATACAAGGCCTACATCGAACCCTCGCGCGGGGACCTCAAGCACGTGGCGGCACAACGGCTCGCTGAACTGGCAGATGGCGGCAGGAAAGGTGTTGCGATCCTCAATGCAAAGAAAGAGACCGCGTACATGTTCGTCGATGAACTGATCGCGCTCCATGACCGGTGTCCCGGTGCCGATATCACCTATCTTGTCAACCTCGACCAGCGCGGGCTGCCCAAGACCCGCAACGATGCACGGATCATCCTGGCTGAACTGGAGTCGCGGGGCATCAGTCCGCAGATTGTCGGGGCGCTCGATGAGTACGGGGCCAACGGGGATGCGCTGGGTAAGGAACTGCAAAACCTCGCTCCTGCCTTTGCCCTCATCGCCGGTGTTCCCCACGCAATCCCCCCGGAGTTCACCCGCGGGATCGAATGCTTCTCGGTAACCAACGGCCCCCGGCAGGTTGAACCGCTCCGCGAGATCGGTCACCAGCATGTCATCGTGGAAGTCGATCTCCACCCCAAGACCCTTGGGGTGCGTCATATCATGGAGAGTGAGTTCGGGGCCGTGCTCCGGAGTATTCCATGAAGCAGATCCTCATCACCGGAGATCGGTCAGGTAGCGGCAAGACCAGCATCACGCTCGCCCTTGCTGCCCTGCTCTCAAAGAACCACCGGGTCCAGACCTTCAAGGTGGGGATGGACTATATCGATCCCTCCTACCTCTCTGCGGTATCCGGCCGGCCCTGCAGGAACCTCGACAGTTACACGCTCACGACCGATCAGGTTCGCGACATCTATGCGTACGGGTGCAGTGACGCGGACATCGCGATTATTGAAGGGGTGCGGGGCCTCTTCGAGGGTGCCGAGGCTCTCACCGACACGGGCAGCACGGCAGCGGTTGCAAAGGCACTGGACATTCCGGTCATCCTTGTGGTTTCCGCGCAGAGCATCACGCGGAGTGCCGCTGCCATAGTTAAAGGGTTCCAGTCCTTTGACCCGTCCGTCAGGATCGCGGGGGTCATCCTCAACAACATCAAGGGCGGCTCCCACAAGGCAAAAGCAACGGAAGCCATCGAACATTACTGCGGTATTCCGGTCATCGGGGCCATCCCCCGGATGGAGGAGATGCAACTTGCCATGCGTCATCTTGGTATCGTGCCGTACCGGGAAGGGTCCGGCCGGGGGGATTTCGATGCCCGCATCGGTGTCATCACTGAGATTATCGAAAAATTTGTGGATCTCGAAAAGTTCACCGCACTCATGGACGAAACAACCCCCCGCCCGAACCGGAAAAGCCTGTTTGAGTTTCCAAAAGACCG
>JBFYKS010000108.1:0-5792 GCA_041305785.1 Methanoregula sp.
ACGCATAATAATCTCCATTCTATTGAGGCACCGGGCCATCAACAGGACAATTTATATAATCTCCTTTGCTCTCTTTCCACTTATACTATTTGATGTATACGCAGGTTTCATTATCCTGATAACCTGATTTTGGTGTAATTTACGCAAAATGGCGCATAGAATCGGACTGCTTTGACAAAACAAGGGTGACCGGGCCGATGCAGCTATGCACTCTCCTGTGTTTTTTTGGATACTACCCATCTCGACAGGGATTATTACGAGTATGGCATCTGCCGCCTCCTGCGATCGGCCGGGATTTTCATCGGAGCGAATCCAAAGGTTTACCCCTTTTCCGATCAGATTTTTCCTACGTGAATGCCAATGGCAACAGCAATGGCAGACAGCAGATCATCAAGTCTCTTGGCCTGGTCTTTGGGGATATCGGAACCAGCCCCATCTATACGGTCGGAGCCATCCTGCTCTTCATGCTGCCCACGGTCCAGAACATCTTCGGGCTCCTCTCCCTGATCACCTGGACGCTCTTTATCGTCATCTCTTTCCAGTATATCTGGCTTGCCATGTCCCTCTCCGACAAGGGGGAGGGCGGCATCATCGTTTTAAAGAACATCCTCGATTCCCACCTGACCCCCGGGTTCATTGCATCGGGCGCCTCGATCCTCACCATCCTCGGGATCGCGCTCTTTATCGGGGACGGGATCATCACCCCGGCTATCAGTATCCTCTCGGCAGTCGAGGGTATCCACCTGATCCCGGGGCTTGAGGGCACGGGCCAGGTCACCATCCTTTTTATTGCCGCGCTGATAGCCATCGGGCTCTTCCTCTTCCAGAAACGCGGCAGTGACCGGGTGGCCTGGGCATTTGGCCCGGTGATGACTGTCTGGTTTGGGGCCCTTGCCGTAACCGGGGCATTCTCGATCATCAGCGCCCCGCAGGTGCTCTATGCCTTAAGCCCGACGTTTGCCCTCCAGTTCATCATCGACAGTGGCTGGGAGTCGCTCGTTGTCATGTCGGCAGTCATCCTCTGTATCACGGGGGGCGAAGCGCTGTACGCGGACATGGGTCACCTTGGCCGGGAGCCCATCATCAAGGGCTGGATGGTGGTCTTCCCCGCCCTGATCCTCAATTACTTCGGCCAGGGTGCCTACGTCCTGATGACCGACAACACCCATAACGTCCTCTTCTCGATGATCAACCACATCAGCCCGCATCTGTTAGTACCGTTCCTCATCCTCTCCATCTGCGCCACCGTCATCGCGTCGCAGGCCATGATCTCCGGCATGTTCTCGATCGTGTACCAGGGCATGGCAATCCGGATCTTCCCGAAAATGAAGATCGATTACACCTCGCCCGAGATGCGCTCCCAGATCTACATCGATGCCGTGAACTGGATGCTGCTTGCTGCCGTGCTGGTGGTCATGTTCGAGTTCCAGACCTCTGAAAACCTGTCAGCAGCGTACGGCCTTGCCGTGTCCGGTGCGATGATGATCTCCGCCATCATGATGGCGCTCATCTTCATAAAAAAAGGCGATGTGGTCAAATTGCTCTGCTGCTTCGGGCTCATCATCATCGATTTCTTCTTCTTTATTGCAACCCTGCTCAAGATCCCGCATGGCGCCTATGTCTCGTTCATCCTTGCGGCCATCCCGCTCATCCTCACCATCGCGTTCATCCGCGGCCAGGACCGTCTCCACGAACTCCTCCAGCCGATCCGGCTTGACGAGTTCCTCCCCCGGTATTCCCAAAGTTATGCTGCGATCAACAAGATACGCGGGACCGCGCTCTACTTCATCAGCGATGTAAAGAACCTCTCGCCGTACCTGGGCCAGGTCTTCTTCCAGAACGAGATTATGTACGAGAAGAACGTCCTGGTCTGGATCCGGATCACGGACAAACCGTTTGGCGTGGAAACAGACCTTGACAAGAGCATGGGACCGGGCCTTGAACTCTTCACCGTCAGGACCGGCTACATGGAAGTTATCGATATCGTCTCCCTTCTTGCAAGTTACGGGATCGAAGAGAAGACGATCTTTTACGGTATCGAGACCATCGTCTCTGACAAATTCATCTGGAAAATTTACAGTATCATCAAGAAGGTCTCGCCTCCCTTCGTCCAGTTCTACACCCTCCCCCCGGAGAAGATGCACGGGGTCGTGACCCGGGTTGTGATGTGAGGGGCTAAAAAAGTCCGCCCTATTGCCTGCGATCCCGCGGTCATTTTGGGATCCGGTCCCTCTTCTCCCCGTGCCCTTTTCATCGCCATGCCCGGATTGGATGCTGCCTGTGAGTGTACCGGTATCCCGTCCGGTTCAGGTGCCGGTGTGACCTGCCGCGATCAGGACCGGGCGGTGTGCCCTGCGCATCACGGCATTGGTCGTGCTCCCGATGAAGAGGGCCCGGAGTTCCCGGGTCCACCCCTCCCCTACCGGGCTCATCAGGATGAGCGTAACATCGTCCTTTTCGGCCGTGGCGTTGATCTCATCGGGAGCATACCCGACCTGGACGCGGGATTCCGCAGCAATACCGGCAGCAGCGAGATCTGCTGCAAGCGCCCCGAGTCTCTCCCACGCATTACTGGCAGTTTCCTTGATCTCCACTTCAGACTCCCCCTTGTCCACCACGTGCAGCAGGATCACCTGCCCGGTTGCTGATATCCCCTTGAGGAGTGAGACCATCGATGCGGATGGCGAGGAGAAATCGACGGGCACGAGAACTTTGGAGAAGAGGTTCCGGTGTGTGCCGGGGGTGGATAATTCCGGCGGGAACCGCATGAGCAGGACCGGAATCTTTGCCCGTCGGATGACATTTGCCGAGACGCTACCCAAAAGGATGGTCTGGATGGTGTTCTTCCCGCGGGCACCCATCATGATCAGCGACACCTTCTCTTCCTCCGCCTTCTCAAGGATCGTGAGTGGGATATCGCCCTGCATGAGGGGGTTTGCGATAGTCTCAATGGCAACCTCTGCCTTCACCCCGTTCCTTTCAAGATCCTGCCGGGTCTTCTCCATGAGGATCTGTACGTTCCCGATCTGGCGGTCGTGATCCGGACCCTGCCTTGAGGGGCGGGTGGCATCGATCACGTGGAGGAGGAGGGCTTCGCGGGTACCGGGGAGGTCCTGCACATACGCGAGAACTTTTTGTGAATCCGGGGAAAAATCGGTGGGCAGCAGCACTTTTTCAAACATGGTTCATGCTCCTGAAAGATAGATGGTACTCCGGTTATTTAAGGGGATGCCTCACCGTCTGGAACCGCAGAGCGGGGGATGCAAAACAAAAATTTTGCCCGGTTCTGCCTCGTGGTTGCCGCTGGTGTGCCCCCCCCCAAAAAACGGCCGGAGAATGGATGACCCATTATCTTTCGCAGTAGAGCAGCCACGTTGCGCCAAGCATCACTGCACAGCCGACAAGGAAGATCAGGGCGTTGACGTCCGCGGACACCGGCAGGGAGAAGATCCGGATGATATCGAAGAGCACGAAGAGGGCAAACGTGATGGCGATCAGCCCGCCATACAGCTTCCTGTACTGGATGGCGATGAGAAACGCGACTGCTGTAATGGCACATTCAACAAGAACGGCCAGGGTCTGGAGGAGATTGGAGATGTCCATGCTGATAATGTATATTCGAAATGCTATATATTTGTAATGAATGAGAGCACTTGCATATCCATGGGATGATCAGATCCCGCACCCGCAATGACCGCCCTGCTTCTCGAAGTAACGCTGGTGGTACTCCTCTGCCCGAAAAAACGGTGCAGCCGGCTGGATGATGGTCACGATCTTGCCAAACCCGAACCTGCCCGATATGGCAAGGTCCTCTTTGGCGTTCCGGGCCGCCTTTGCCTGTTCCGGATCATGGTAGAAGATGACGGAGCGGTAGTTCGGCCCGTAATCCAGCCCCTGCCGGTTCAGCTGGGTGGGATCATGGACAGACCAGAAGACTGCGAGGAGCTGGTCGTAGCTGACCTGCAGGGGATCGTACGTGACCTGCACGACCTCGGCATGCCCGGTCTCCCCGGTACAAACCTGTTCGTACGTGGGATCCTTCACGGTTCCCCCCATGAAACCAACCGCGGTATCGACAACTCCCGGTACCTTCCGGAATGCTGCTTCCACGCCCCAGAAACAGCCGGCGCCGAACGTTGCCTTCCTGAGCAGACCTGCATCTCCTGTCATGATCGTTCTCGTATGTGTGTTGGGTTGCCCGGTGCAATAAGGTTCACGTACCCGGCACACCCTGCAGGGCTCGCGGGCAGAGCGGTATCCAACCCCACCCTTAAATTCTGCCCAAACCAACCTTTTACTATGAAACGGCTGTATCGCTCGAAGACCCAGCGGGTACTCGGGGGCGTCTGCGGGGGTCTTGGTGAGCATCTCGATGTTGACCCGACCGTAATCAGGCTTGCCCTGGTGCTTGTCACGCTCATCTCGCTTGGTACCGGGCTCCTCCTCTACCTTATCGCATGGATCATTGTGCCGGAAGAGGAGGCCCCTGATACCGGTTTTGATTCAATCGGGAAGGAATACCAAGGTTAATATCGGCTACGCGGGAGTCCATATCGCTATCCATGAAGATCCTCTTTGTTGTCTGCGGGGAAGGGCTCGGGCATGCGTCCCGCTGCCTTCACCTCGGGCACTATATGCAGCTCGAGGGCCACGCGGTGCACTTTGCCGGTTACGGGAAGTCTTACGACTTCATGAGGCAGCACCGGTGCTCGAACCTGCACCTGACCCCCCGCGAGGTCTGCCTTGAGGGTGAGGCCGGGTTCTTCTCCCTAAAAAAGACCCTCTGGTGCTCGAAATGGATCCTCCTCGATATGATCCGGTCGGTCCTCAGTGTCCGCCGGCTCATCCGCGAGTACGACTTTGACTGCGTTGTCTGCGACACCATGTATGGCGGCGTCCTCGCAAGCAGGCTTGTAAAAACCCCCTGCATCTTCATTACCAACCAGAACCATTTCAATGGTCTCAATGGCACAACAAACCCGGTCTGGCGACTCCTCAACTTCCTGATCCGGCGCTACCTGAAGCTTGCCGACCACATCCTTATCCCTGACTACCCTGCGCCGGATACCGTGAGTGAATACAATATCCGGATCCCCCCGGGCGAGGAGGAGCGGTATACCCTTACCGGCCCGTTCTATAGCTTTGACCCGGCCCGCTACGAGTATGCCCGTGAAACCGTCTTTGCAAGTTTCGGCGGCGAGCCCTACAAGCTCCCGATGTACCTGATGCTCAAAGGGATTGCCGACCAGCATAAGAACCTCGTCTTCGATGTCTTTTATACCGGCGAACACCTGCCGGATTCCTCGGACAACTTCCACTCCCATGGGTATGTGCCCAACCTCTACGAGCATCTTGCCCGGGCAAAGATAGCCATCGTCCACGGGGGTTTGACAACCCTTCACGAGGTGCTCTTATTCGAAAAGCCCGTGCTCATCATCATGGACCCAAACCACCCAGAGCAGCAGAACAATGCGAAGAAGATCGTGGATATCGGTGCCGGGACTGCCATCAGCGGCAGGGACGTGAATAAGGATGTGCTTGAGAAGAAGATCGAGGAGACGATGCAGATAACACCTAAACCGTTCCGCGAGATCCATGCCCGGATCAATGGCCGGAAGAATGCAGCGGAGATCATCCTCCGGTTCTGCCGAAACCGGCAATCTTAATAGCGGATAACCCGCCATAGTGGATCGAGTACCATGACGGAACCGGGCGAGATTGTCATGCAAAAACCGGATGACGAACTGCACACCTGCCCTGCCTGCGGGTATGCGCTGGGATTCCATACCTCG
>JBFYKS010000109.1:0-15467 GCA_041305785.1 Methanoregula sp.
GTCATGGGCAGGTACCTGGATGCTCCTGAAGTTGACCGGCTCTCCCGACTAACCGATCCCTCACTCCAGCTGATCCGGGTCGATAACCCGGACGTGCCTCCAGATCTCCTGCAGGATTTGAGAAACAACGGACCGGGCACCCGAATCGTATTCAGGATACTCTCTGATACCGAGGCCGGCGGGTACGCGCTTATAAAGGATATTTACGGCAACGATGCCCTCATTCTCCGGATTCACCAGTTCCGGGATATTTACCGGCAGGGCGTCATGACGACGCTCCAGTATATCCTCATTGTCCTTGCATCGGGACTCTTTTTAGGGATCGCCGTCCTTTTCATACTCGACCGGCTGGTCCTGTCCCGTATCATGGACTTAAGCCGGCAGGTGTCTGGTATCGGGACTGACAGCGACATGTCCCGGCGGGTAACGATTGACGGTAATGATGAGTTTGCCGGTCTTGCCGGTACGATCAACCAGATGCTCTTTACCATCGGGACAACGCAGAAGGGTCTTCTTGCCAGCGAGAGCCGGTTCCGGGATCTTGCCGAACTCCTTCCCCAGATCATTTTCGACATGGACAAAAAGGGCAGGCTCCTGTATGTCAACCATGCCGGTTCAGGCCTGCTCGGGATAACGGAAGAGAGGATCCGGAACGGGACAAATATAACTGAGTTCCTTGTACCTGATGACATCGGGCGGATGCAGCGGGGGATCACGAAAGTCCTTGACGGGGGAACGACATCCTCCGGGGAGATTTACAGTTTCTGCAGGGCTGACGGGACCTTCCTGCGGGCCATTGTCTTTACCGCTCCCGTCCACCGTGATAACGAGATCATTGGCCTGCGAGGGGTTATCGCTGACATCACGGACAGGCTGAAGCTGGAGGAGGCACTTATCGAGAGCCAGGAGGACCTCCAGTCGCTACTCTGGTCGGTGCAGGTCGGCATCGTGGTCATCGAAGCAACAACCCATACCATCGTTGATGCAAATCCTGCGGCTCTCTCCCTGATCGGTGCAGCAAAAGACCAACTCGTCAACCGCACCTGCCACCAGCTCATCTGCCCGGCAAAGCCCGGGGAATGCCCGGTCACCGATCAGGGACTCATCCTTGACAACTCCGAACGGTCACTGCTGACCCTCGACGGCAGGACGATCTCCATCATCAAATATGTTGTCCCGGTGATGTTGCAGGGCCGCTCCTGCCTCCTGGAGACGTTCATCGACAACACGGCCCGGCGCCAGATCGAACAGGAGCTCCGGGAGAGCCGTGAGCGGTTGTCCGGCATCCTGCACGCATCACCGGTGGGGGTCTTTGAGACCGACCAGGACGGGCATGTTGTCTATGTCAACGAGCGCTGGGTTGAGATGACCGGCCTCTCGATTGATGGGATGAAAGGGAGACGCTGGACGGATATCCTTCACCCGCTCGACAAAACCCGGATCGAGAATGAGATCCGGGTTGGGATCGAGAACAACCAGATCCCCCGAAAGGAAGCACGGTTCATCCGGCCGGACGGGACGATCCTCTGGGTCTACGCACAAGCGGTTCCGCTGTACGATGAAGGTGGCGGGATCCGGGGTTATGCCGGCACGATCACGGATATCACCGACCGGAAGCGCGATGAGGAGGCTATCCAGCTGGCAAACAAGAAACTCAACCTGATGAACAACATCACCCGCCACGACATCCTCAATACCATCACCGGGCTTCTTGGCTGCGTGGATATGGCAAATGCCACAAGCTCTGAGGAGGAGCGCAGGGAACTGCTCGACGGTATCAAGAACCTCACGCGGATCATCCAGCGCCAGATCGCCTTCACCAAGGAGTACCAGGAAGTCGGGGTCCACCTGCCGGTATGGCAGAATGTGAACGATGTCATTTTCCGCATCCGGGAGAATTTCACCAGTTCGGGCCTCATGATCAATGTCGACCTGGAGAATACGGAGATCTATGCTGACCCGCTGCTCGAGAAGGTGTTTTACAATCTTGTGGACAACGCGATCCGTTACGGCGAACACATCACGACGATATCCTTTTACTTCCAGATCTCGGACAAGGGGTTGTCGATCATCTGCCAGGATGACGGGACGGGGATACCTTTGGAAAGCAAGGCCCGGATCTTCGAGCGGGGCGTTGGCAGGAATACCGGCATGGGCCTGTTCCTGACCCGGGAAATCCTGGGGATAACCGGCATTACCATTGAGGAGAACGGGGTGTACGGGCAGGGCGCCCGGTTCGAGATCCTCATTCCCCGGGGCACGTTCCGTTTTGTCCGAAAGGAAAAGGAGTAAACATAATAGGCAGGTGCGCCTGTTATCATATACCAAGAAGCAGGAGATACCATGTCAGGTGAAAAGATCCTCCTTGTCGAAGACGATGATGTGATTGCAAAAGTTGCGGACTGGCGGCTTAAAAATCTCGGCTATGCGGTCTGCGGGCGGGCAACAACGGGTGCACAGGCTATGGAACTGGTGGTGAATGCAAAGCCCGATCTTGTCCTGATGGATATCAACATTCAGGGGGATATCGACGGTATCGAGACGGCACAGATGATCAAGAAGGGTTTTAATATCCCGGTGGTCTATGTCACCTCCCACTCAGATGGCCCCACGCTGGAGCGGGCAAAGGCAACCCGTCCTGATGGGTTCATTGTGAAGCCGTTCGAGGACAACGATCTTCGCGTTGCCATCGAACTGGCGTTAAAAAGATAATTTTTTTTGATCTCTTTGCTCTGGAGAAACACGCATGAACTCCCGTTCATGTACCATTCTCCCGAGCATTTTTTAAATCTGGATAACCGCTGTATCCTTCTTCTTCTGCAGGATCTTCTGGAACGTTACAATCTTCTGCTCATCGATACCGCTCTTCTCTGCAACGGTCTTTGCAGTGGCGCAGCGGAGGGATTCGGCATCCGTGATGTCGGCACGGAAAAGTTTTTCGAGCATTGGCTCGGTGAGTCCCTTCACGGCAAGGAGCTGCTTCTTGCCCCGCTCGATGGCAAGCTTCGGGACCTTCTTTGGCACGGGTTTGTTGAGGTACGTACAGACCCGTTCCACGTGCCGCTGGACCGTCGAGAGGGACATGCCGGTGAGATCGCTGAGAGCCGTCGGGGTATGAGCACAGAAAGCGTCCGGAGTGATAACCCCGGCATTGATATATTTCTTCAGGCTCACGGCCGGAATCCCGATCTCTTTTAGGATCTGGCTGTTGTACACGACTTTAGCATCGGATAGGAGTTGTCCGGCTTCCTGCTCGCCGATGCCGGCGTTTTTGAGGACTGCTGCATCCGCACGGGCAAGGTCGGCAAGTTCCATGATGCCGGACTCCTTGAGAGTCGCCTGGATCTTCGCGTAACTCCGCCCTTTTCGCGGGATGAGCCGGTCCCGCATGAACTTCCGGCACTCGGTGCGCCGGCGCAGTTTCTCAAGCACCGTTACGGCACCCGCGATGATCGTTTCTGCCGCATCTTTTTTGATCTCAAGCCGCTTTGCAAGCTGGTCCGGCGTGCTCCGTGCCAGTTCTGCTACCGAGTAGATGTGCCGTTTCTGGACTGTCTCGATCATTGTTGGCGTCATGCCCGGGATCTCGGCAAGCGACTCCCTGTTGGAATTGATGTGGTGGCACAACGGGCAGCCGATGTCCCACGGGCGGGCGCCCTTCCTCACGAGCCGGACAAAGTTGAGGCCATGTCTGTCGCAGACTTCGTCCGTCCGAATCGCAAATCCCCACTGGGCCATGGGAAGGCCGATGTTGAAGCTGCAGTCCGGGTAATGCGAACAACCGATGAACTGGGAATTGCCCCGCATGTGCTTGATGGCAAGCATCCCGCCACAGACCGGGCACTTCCCGAGGTTCATCTCCTCTGCGGTCCGGTTGCGGATATCGTCCCCGATCACCTGCTCGTTCTTCTCGAGCTGGTCGAAGGCTTTATGGAGCATCTCGCGGGACTCCCTTGTCACGTCTTCCCGGGTCCGTTTGCTCTCCTTGATCTGCTGCATGTGCGATTCAAGGGTTGCGGTCATGTCGGGCTTTGTGATGGTATCTGCGTGGGCTTCGAGCGAATCGATGACCACCCGGCCCACGAGCGTGGGGCGGAGGGGAGTACCTTCCACGTATTTGCGCGATACGAGTTTTGCAATGACCTCGTGCCGCGTGCTCTTGGTGCCAAGCCCGAGCTCTTCCATCCGCTGGATGAGCTTGGACTGGGTGTACCGGGCAGGTGGCTGGGTCTCCTTTTCGTCCAGCATGACGTTCTTAATCGGGAGTTTCTCACCGGTCTCAAACGCCGGGAGCAGCGTCTCGCGGGCTTCGGAGAACGGGTACACCGTGTGCCACCCGGCCTCCACCAGCTGACCACCGGTGGTGGTGTACTCCTCGCCACCGGCATCGAAGAGGATCTTCAACGTCTTCCACTGGGCGTCGGGCGAGAGGGTTGCCAAAAACCGGCGGAGCACCAGCTCGTAGATCCGGAACGCGTCGTCGCCGAGAAGTTCTTTTGTTGCACCGCCGGTCGGGTGGATGGGCGGGTGGTCGGTGGAGGACTTCTTTCCCCGGGTCGGAACAGCCCGCCGGTTGGCAAGAACCCAGTCCACATCCTTTTTGAAGGGAGAGTTTTTGAGGGTGTTGAGGATGCCGGTGATGTCCAGCGACGGGGGATATACGGTGTTGTCGGTCCTCGGGTACGAGATGAAACCGTTCATGTACAGGTCTTCGGCAATCCGCATCGCGTTTGCCGCCGAGAACCCGAGCCGGGCCGCGGCAACGATGTAGGTCGTGGTGTCGAACGGCGACGGTGCCCGGTCCTGCTTGGTGCCAAACTTCACATCGGTGACTACCAGCGGCTCCTTTGACCGGTCGCGGGCGGTTTCTGCAGCAGCCTTGTCGTGGAACCGGCCATTGGTGTGCCGGGTCTCGATCGCCTCGCCCCGCTTCTCGGTCATGAGGGAGAGCTGCCAGTACTTCTCGGGGACAAATGCCTCGATCTCCTTCTCCCGGTCCACGATCATCGAGAGGGTGGGGCTCTGGACCCGGCCAACCGAGAGGATGTTCTGGCCGCCGCGACGTGCAGCAAGCGAGATGAACCGGGTGAGGGATGCTCCCCACATCAGGTCGATGGACTGCCGGGCCTCGCCGGCAGCCGCAAGGGCGAAGTCGAGATCGGTGGTGTTTGAGAAGGCATGGTGCAGTTCCTGCGGGGTGATGGCGGAGAACCGGGCCCGGTCAACCTTCACGGTCTTGTTTGCCTGCCGCACCAGTTCGTATGCTTCCTTCCCAATCAGTTCCCCTTCGGTATCAAAGTCCGTTGCAATGGTGATGCGATCGGCCTTCTTTGCCAGCTTCTGGAGGAGGGAGACGATCCGCTTCTCGGTCGGCACCTTGATGGTCTTTGCATCGATGAGGCTCCGCGGGGTATACTGCTCGCTCCGCCAGTTGGAGTAGCCGGGTTCGAAATCGATCTCGACCACGTGGCCCCGGAGCCCCATGGTTGCCGTGTCCTCAAACGAGTACGTGGAGACGCCGGCATCCTTGTTCTCGACAACCCTCTTCCCGTTACTCAGAATCTCGGCAATACGCCTTGCAGAGATGTTCTTTTCCGCAATGATCAGGTGCACGGGTGTTACGCCTCCTTATTTCGAACTGCCTTTAAGAATAACCGATTCAGCACTTTTGGATCAGATTTTCCACGGGTCTTTTTCATTGCCTGGCCAACAAGGAAGTTGCCTGAGGCATCAACACCGTTCCGGTAATCCTCAACCGCCTTTGGATTCTCAGCTATCACCTCATTGATAACGGGTAAAAGTGCTGAATCATCAGAGGGTGCTTTTCCAAGATCCAGTCGTTTTACGATGGCGTCCGGTGTCTCGGCAGCCTCGCCTTTCAGCCGCTGGTCGAGCAGGATCCGCAGGACTTCCACCCCGCTCTTGTCGGTGATGGTTCCTGCATTTAAGAGCAGGACGAGGCCGGTGACTGCGGCCGGCTCAATCCTGTCAAGGCTCATGTCCCGGTAGTTCAGCTCGCCGATGAGGGTATCTGCGATCCAGGTTGCGGCAAGGGGCGAGAGTCCCCGCTTGTCGGATGCAACAACTTTTTCGAAGAAGTTGGCGAGTTTCAGTTCGCCCGTGAGTGTCCTTGCATGGTTGAGCGAGCAGCCATAGTCTGCCATGAACCGCTCGCGCCGGGCATCGGGCAGCTCGGGAAGGACAATCCCGTCCAGCCATGACTTCACCCGCAGCGGGCGGAGGTCAGGTTCGGGGAAGTAGCGGTAGTCGTGCTCCTGCTCCTTGCTCCGGCCGGCCTGCGTGACGCCGCGTGCCTCGAGGTAGTGCCGGGTCTCCCGCTCGATCTTCTGGCCACGCCGGATCAGGTTCTTCTGCCTCGTCACTTCGAAGGTGAGCGCCTTCTCCACGCCCTTGTAGGAGGTGATGTTCTTGACCTCGACGCGCTCGCTGCCTTTAATCGAGATGTTGGCATCGACACGGATAGAGCCCTCCTTCTCGGAGTCAAAGACATTCAGGTATTCGAGCGTTGCCCGGAGTTTGTTCAGGAACTTCCGGGCCTCCTTTGGCGACCGCATGTCCGGCTCGGAGACGATCTCGATTAACGGGATTCCCGCACGGTTGTAGTCCACCAGCGAGTACTTGCCCCGCTCAACGTTGCCCATGTGGACGAGCCGGCCCGGGTCCTCCTCGACATGGATCCGGGTGAGCCGGATCTTCCGCTCCCCGCCCTCGTCGCTCTCGATCTCCAGGTACCCGCCCTCGGCCAGCGGCTTGTCGTACTGGGTGATCTGGTATGCCTTGTCAAGATCGGGGTAGAAGTAGTTCTTCCGCGAGAACTCTGATTCATTGAGGATCTCGCAGTTCAAGGCCTTTGCCACCTTCATTGCATACTCAATCGCCCGCTTGTTCAGGGCCGGCATGGCCCCGGGGAGGCCGAGGCAGATGGGGCAGACATGGGTGTTGGGCCCGTCGGCACGGTAATCAGTAGAGCAGCCGCAGAAGAGTTTGCTCTTCGTATCCAGCTGGCAGTGGACTTCGAGACCGACAATAACCTGGCCGTCCGGATCTGCCATATCAGCTCACCGCCTGCTCGTATGCATACGCAACATCAACGATACGTTCATCCTCAAACATCCTTCCCATGATCTGGAGGCCGACCGGCAAACCTCCGGATTTCCCGCACGGGACCGAGATTGCCGGGATGCCGGCAAGGTTGGCCGGCACCGTCAGGATATCGGCAAGATACATCGAGAGCGGGTCGCTCTTCTCCTTTAACCTGAATGCGACCGTGGGCATGGTCGGGCCGGCGATCACATCCACATCTTTGAAGATCCGGTTGAAATCCGCACGCACATTCGCCCGGGCAACCTGCGCCTTGGCATAGTATTTGCCGTAATACCCGCTTGAGAGTGCAAACGTCCCGAGCATGATCCGGCGCCGGACTTCGGTGCCGAACGCGGCGCTCCGGACTTCCGTGTAAGCATCATGCCACGGTTTCTTTGTATCGGGTGCAGGGCCGTACCGCACGCCATCGAACCGGGCAAGGTTGGAACTTGCCTCGCAGGTGCAGGTGACATAGTACGCGGCAAGAGCGTATTCCATGGAGGGGATGCTGCACGGGACCGTTGTGGCCCCGAGCTCTTCGAGCCGGCCTATCGCCCTCTTCACAACGTCTCCCACCTGCGGATCAACGCCCTTCCCGAAATACTCCTGCGGGATGCCGATTTTCAGGCCTTTGATCTTTGCATCCGGGGTGTGGTTGTAGGGTTTGTTTTGCGAGGTGGTGTCGTGGCGGTCGTAGCCCGCAATCACGCTCATGAGGGTGGAAACATCGGTTGTGGTCTTCCCTAAGGGGCCGATCTGTTCGAGCGAGTTGGAGTACGCGATGAGCCCGTACCGGGATACGCGCCCGTAACTGGGTTTTAAGCCGACGATCCCGCAGAACGATGCAGGACACCGGATGGAGCCGCCGGTGTCGGAACCGAGCGCCATCCGCACCATGCCGGCAGCAACGGCAGCAGCGCTGCCCCCGCTGGAACCCCCCGGGACCCGGGTGGTGTCGCAGGGGTTGAGGGTGGGCCCGAAAGCCGAATTCTCGGTCGAGGACCCCATGCCGAACTCGTCCATGTTGGTCTTGCCCACGATCGCTGCCCCTTCTGCTTTCAAAAGGCCGATGACATGCGCATCGTACGGGGGGACATACCCTTTGAGGATCTTTGAGGCACAGGTGGTCTCGATATCCTTAGTCGTGATATTGTCCTTGATTGCAACTGCGACGCCGGCAAGTTTTCCGCTGCCGTGAGACACGTTTTTGCCGTGGGTCAGGAAAGCGTTGTACCGGTCATCCGGTTCAAACGTGATCGTGCCAGCCACTACATCACCCGTGGTGCCTTGATGAACCCGTCTTCCGTTGCCGGTGCATTCCTCAGCACGTCGTCCTGCGAAAGCGAGGGCTCGACCTCGTCCTCGCGCAGGATATTATACAGGTCGCGCGTGACCTCTCCGCTGCCCTCGACCCGGTCGAGGATATCGAAGTATTCGAGAATTGCATTGAACTGGTGCGTAAACGTGCCCAATTCCTCACCGCCGATACCGACATCGGCAAGATCTGCTATGTGTTGTACGTCGTTCTCAGTGACCATGTTCCACCCTGCTTATCTGGTCTATGTAATCTTGCATGGACGTTTTATAACCGTTTTTACGGGCAAGCTTCCTAAAGGCCGCCCACACCCCGCTCCCGTATTGCATGGCTTTCTTCTCGTACCATGCGAGATCCTGTGGAATGTGGCGTTCTGCGACCTCCCTTAAGGGGATCTTCCGTCGGTTGCCCTGCACCTTCCCGCTTGCGGGAATCTTTTGGGCAGCGCGCACAACCCTGAGGTCAAGGTAGGGCATGGAGAGGTAGGTCCCGTGGAGCGCGGCGATTGCCTGGTCGCGGCGGGCCTGTTCTTCCAGGCCGAGGAAGTCCCGGGCCAGTTCCTCTTCAAGGTCTGCCGATTCCATGTACCGCGCGTACCCCCCGAAGATCTCGTCAGCCCCCTGCCCGGTGATGATGCGCCGGTACCCGTGATCGCCGGCCCACCTGGCAATGAAATACTGGGTGAGCGCAATGCCCGTGCTGACCGGATCTTTCTTCGGGATAGTGCCAACGACCTCGGTGAGTGCCGCGGCAATCTCATCTTCGGTTATCGTGACAGAGGTGCAGGAGAGTCCCAGCACCTCTGCGGCATGGCGTGCCTGCCGGAGATCGTGGGAGCCCTCAAGGCCGACTGCCACGCATTCGCGGCCTGCCAGTTTTGCCACAAGCGCTGAATCCACGCCGCCCGAGAGTGCAACCACTCCCTCGTTTTTGCGCAGGTTCACGGCAGTGATGATGGCGTCTTCGAGCGAAAGGGTTGGAACCTCCGGAACAACCGGCCCGCTCACCTTACCATTGCAGACCAGCGTTCCTTTCGGCCCATCCCCCTGCATGATCCCGAAGTGGTCGCGGGCGGTGCACCCGTTCCACGAAAGGAAGAATTCCCCGCCGAACCGGAGGATCTCCTCCTTTTGGCCGGCACAGATGGCGCTAACTTCATCCGGGGCAAGATGCTTTCCGCCAACCTCCACCCATCCCCTGAATACTGGTGTCTCCATTTCAAAGTCCCCGTTTTTTATGCGTGTTCGTCCACACTCAAGTTCCCCTTCTGGCTAAAAAATGAATCGTATGGCAGCGACCCGGACAAAAAAATGAGAACGGAACCTGAAACAAAAACCTTAAGTGACATTCATTCATCCATTCTTAAACGGGAGTAATTGACGTGCAGGAAGGGTTCCATGCAATGCTGGTTGCGCTCTGCGCAGTCTGTATCGGGGTTGTTTTCACGCTGCTTGGGAACGGTTCGATCTTTTTTGGCATTGTTGGAAAGATGTTCGTCATGGGTGCATTCATCATCGCAATTACGGCCTTTCTTCTCTTCCTGCGGGAATGGGTTGTATCGGGCGGGGAGTGATCCCCCCTTCGTGCCAACAACCAAGTCCTGGGATCTTTTCGCCCGGCCACACCAGCTCTGGTCCAACCAAACGATTCTTTTTTTTATTGGGGACGGTCAATAGTATAAAGCGCGGGACGGGCAGGGCCTGCCTGCTGGTTTGACCCCCCGCATCCCGGACGCGAAAAAAAGAAGTAATACTTGCGGGAGGATAGGAAAGCTGGCCAACTCCGCCGGACTTAAGATCCGGTCCTTAGTGGTTCATGGGTTCGAATCCCATTCCTCCCATTTTTCCTCTCTTATTACATTCCGTTCCGGTATGCGGTATTTTAGTGCGCACGGATTTAAAAAATAATCCAGTAACCGGAATGCACTGCCCCTTCAACGCGTATATCGCATCGAATGTTCGGTGAAGGGCCCACTCCGGACTCACCCGTACGCGATTCCTTTATCGCCGCCCCGCATCGTGAACCTTTTTTTGCACCCGCACCATTCCTGGACCGGCTCAACGATGCGCTCTTTCTCCCCTCCCCCATGTGGCATCTCGTAAAATCCATCTGCCCGATCATCTTTGTCAGAAAAGATACCTGTCATGCCCCTGTCCTGCTCCCAACCCCCTGCCCAGCATCGTGTTCGATTCTGTGGACTCAACCAGTGCTTAACGCTCAGTGCTCGCTCGCACGATGAAGAGGACCCGGGACCGGGAAGTGAGATTCTCCTTAAAAATCCCCCGTTTTGCCGAACATTTGCAGCACCCGGTATATTACCGGCCCAGCGCCTTCTTAATTGCCGAGATAAGTTCGGACTGGATGAACGGTTTTCCAAGGAACGTGTAGGATGCCAGACTCTCCGCTCTGGCGAGCCGGGTTGCCTCAATGTGCGCCGTGAGAAAAATGACCGGGATATCAAAACGTTTCTGTATTTCCCGGGCGGTCTCGATGCCGTCAAGTTTACCGTCGAGGCTGATATCCATGAGGATAAGATCCGGGTGGGGAAAGGCATTCACGTATTCAATCGCGTCCTCCCCGCAGGGGACCGGATCCAGTACATTGTATCCGCACTTTCCCAGTAATTCCTGGAGGTGGAGTGCTATGAGACCTTCATCCTCGACGATAAGAATTGATGGCTCTTTCATGATCACAGACCCGGATCTCGTTCCTTGAACCGGAACACAAATTCCGTACCTTTCACCGTATTGACCTCAATAGTTGCCCGCATCTGGTGCTTTGCAAGAAAATGTACGAGTTTCAGCCCGAGTGTTTTTGCAGACCGGGAGTTGAATCCGGCTGGCAGCCCGATACCGTTGTCGAAGACTTTCATGAGGTAGCCCCCGCCATCCTTCGTCATTTGGATCCCAATGATACAGGGATCTTCCTTGTCCACCTGGCAGGTTATCATTTCCGGGGGGAACGCATACTTCAGGGAGTTGGTCACCAGTTCGTTGACGATCAGACCGCAGGGTGTGGCACGGGTAAGATCAAGAGAGATCCCATTTACCTCAATCATAGTCCGGAATGATTTCGGGGACGGGTAACTGCTGACAATCTGCCCTACAAGGGTGGAGAGGTACACGTTCATGTCCACTTCGGAAAATTTACGTGTCTTATACAGGGTATCGTGAATGAGTGCCATGCTGCGTGCCCGGTTCTGGAGATCTTTTTTAAGTGCCTGCCCTGCGGGAGTGTCATCGTACGATCCTTCAAGGCTGAGCAGGGAAATGAACGCGGTCAGGTTGTTCTTGACGCGGTGGTGAATCTCGAAGAGGAGAATCTCTTTTTCCGCAAGGGTATCGCTGAGCTGAGCTTCGCGCCTCGTCAGCTCTTCGATATTCTGCCGGAGTTTTTCCTGGTTTTCTGTGATCTTCTCGTTTGCGGCGTTGAGATCCTCGTGCTTTTGCCTCAGCTCGTCATCCAGCCGCTTTCTCTGGCTGATATCATGGCTCACGCCGATGATCGCGATGAGCTTCCCGTTGCCATCGAAGATCGGGGCATTGCTCGCATAGACAGGGAACTCGTGGCCGTCCCGGTGCTTCACCATGTATTCACCCGAACAGGTCTCGCCTTTCTTAAGCCGGTCCGCGATCTCCCGTGCCCCCTCATGCGGGATCTTCGGGGTGGCGATCTCATTATTGTCGTGCCCGATGACTTCTTTTGGGGTCCAGCCGTACGTCCTGGTTGCAGCATCGTTCCAGTAGATGATCTTGTTGTGGGTATCGGCCGCGATAACGGCATCCCCAACCGCATCGAGCATGCGTGCCTGCATCTGGAGCCGCTCTTCATCCTTCCTCCGGTCAGTGACAACGACACTTATCTTCGTGTCCTCGTCCGCGGTGAGCGGGTTCATCGATATGGTGACCGGCAGGGATCCTTTACCGCGTTGGATCCTGACCCGGCTCCTGCAGGGTTTCATGAGGATCTCCTTTAAAGCCCGCTCCATCCGGAGATGGTAATCCGGGCAGACCAAATCGAGGAGGGGCATACCCACCACGGTATCAGCGGGGAGATCTGTCATTTCGGCGAACTGTCTGTTGGTGTACAGGATCGTGCCGGTACGGGAGAGGGTGAGGGCTCCTTCCCTTATGTTCTCTACAAGCGCACGATACGGGTGGTCGGCCCCTTCGAGAGTGAAGACCTTACTGCCATCCGAATCTGTAACGATGATGGCGTCTACTTCCCCCGAATGGATGGCGTCGAGAGTCTCCTCGAGCTCCCGGACCTTGTTGCGGAGCTCAGCGAGTTCTGTCCTGAGACTCTCGTTCTCGTTTTTTGTCCCATTTTTGGCGCCGGAGTCTTTTGCCATAAGAATCGTTCAGGTCCGTGATACGAGGTCGAGGCCGACAAGCACTTTCTCTTTCCTTGTCATATCGCCGATAACCCGCCGCAGGGGGAGCGGCAGTTTCCTGACAAGCGTCGGGGCGGCGAGCACGAGATCGACCGGGTTCCTCGAATGGTCCTGGTAGATGTCGACAACCTCGAGCGTGTACCGCCCCTTCAGGTACTCCTCGCAGATCTTCTGCACGTTCTCTACTGCCATCTGTGAACGGAGGTTGTTACCCGCGATGTAGAGCCGGAGTACGTATTTTCCGGACTTTTGCTGTTCAAGTGCTGCCTCGTACTCGGAGGTCACGTCGCCTTTTGTCTTTGTCGTCGTCTTCGCGGTGTTTTTCACCGCAGCCTTCGTTGCCGTCTTCACGGTTGCTTTTTTTTGTGCATGTGCGGTTGCCACGTTACTCCACCTTCCGCAGGTCGAGGCCGACGAGGACTTTTTCCGTGTTGGAGAGGTTCCCGATGATCTTCTTGACCGGTGTCGGGAGATTCCGGATCAGGGTCGGGACAGCGATGATCTGGTGGTCCTTTGCGAGCTGGGGGTTCTGGATCAGGTCGATGACCTCTATCTTGTAGCAGCAGTCAAGATGTTCAGCGCAGATCTTCTTGAGATTATCAAACGCGGTCAGTGAATTCGGGGTCTGGCCGGCAACGTACAGGCGCAGTATCCATGCGCAGGCGTCAGGCTCTCCTTGCTTCTCCTTCCGGTTGGTTTTTGGCATTGTTGGCATGTAATTACCTCCTTATTGTGCGATGCCTGTCGCAATTCTTCCGGTATTACAGAAATTTCCTTCGTTTCCCGTCAGGTTGAGTTCTTCACGGACTTTTTTTGTATCCGAGAGCATCCCGATGATCTTCCGGCTTTTCGGGATCCCTGGATCCACCTCATGGTCAAAACGGCAGTGATATCCCCGCTTCGTGCGGAACCGGGGCTTTTTTAGCAGATCGATCACGGTTAACCGGTATTTTTTTGGGAAGAACGCTTTGCCGATCATCGTTCTGTTCGCGTACGCGGTGAGACGGTTGGGTTTCCTGTGAGCGACACGGAGTCGGAGATCGGCAGAATCCGCCACTCCCCTGCCGGATGTTTCAGCCCGTTCTTTCATGGGGTTCAGATCCTCCGAGGTCCGGGAAATCACCGGTCTGCCTTCCGCTGGACGGAGATCTCCTTCATCGCGGTCGCGGCCACTTTCTCCCGGTACATGTCCTGCCCGATGACGGTCTTCATCTCGTCTTCCTCACGGGCAAACCTGGCCCTGAGAAGGGCGATCTCGTTCTCCATGACCAGCCTCTTACTGTCGAGCTCGCGCTGTTTCCGCTCGATCTCTTCGTTCCTCAGGAGCCGGTCGGAAACTTCGCGGCTCTGCTGCGCCATCCGGGCAGAGCCGAAGAGGACTCCCTCCGTGCCCTTGTACAGGTCAAGGAGTTCAATGCCCTTATCAGAGAGGACGAACTCGCGGAGCTGGTTTGAGTGCGCCATCCCCCGGGACTTGATGATGGAGAAGACCCGGTTGCGCTCACCGTTCCCCTCGATATTCTTAAGGATGAGCCACGCGTCCATCAGGGAGGAGACGGCTGTCTGGGTCGGCTCTAAGCTGAAGGCCTCGGAAGAGGAATCATTTGAGAGGTTGGTAAACAGTCCGGTGATCTGGAGGGATTTTGCATAGTCGATGAGCCGCATCATCATCGAGCGGACCTGCACATCGTCGCCAATTGGATAAAGGTTTGAGATGGGGTCTACGGCAATTACCCGGGGCTTGAACTCGTCGATAAGTTTGATCATCATCGAGAGGTGCATTTCCAGGCTGTATGCGGTCGGCCGGACTGCATGGAATTTCAGGAGTCCTTTTTTGATCCACGGCTCGAAGTCCATCCCGATGGACTTCATGTTCCGGATAAACTGGCTCTCGGATTCTTCAAAGATGAAGAGGAGGCACCTCTCGCCCCGCTTGCACGCGGCGTTGACGAATGTTGCGGCGATGCTCGTCTTGCCGGTCCCTGCCTGTCCCGAGACAAGGATCGACGACCCCCGGTAGAACCCTTTTGCCCCAAGCATCGTGTCGAGCCGGGGGATGCCGGTGGCTATACGCTCGCTCGATGCGACGTGGGTGAGCGACATCGTGGTGATGGGGAGAACCGAGATGCCGTCGCTGCTGATGAGGAAAGGGTATTCATCAGTGCCGTGGATGCTGCCCCGGTACTTGACGACCCGCAGCCGCCGGGTCGCGATCTGGTTGGTGACCCGGTGGTCGAGGGTGATTACGCAGTCCGCGACATACTCTTCGAGCCCGTACTTGGTGATCGTCCGGTCGCCACGTTCACCTGTGACAACCGCGGTGATGCCCCGGTCCTTGAGCCAGAGGAAGAGCCTGCGGAGTTCCGACCGAAGGATGGCCTCGTTGGCAAAGCCGGAGAAGATGGCTTCGAGCGTGTCGATGGCCACACGCCTGGCGCCGACCTCGTCGATCATCGCACCGAGCCTTATGAAGAGACCTTCGAGATCATACTCGCCGGTCTCCTCGATCTCGGTACGGTCGATGGTGATGTGGTCGAGAACGAGTTTCTTCTTCTTCACCAGGTCTTCGAGATCGAAACCGAGCGAAGTGAAGTTCTTCTTCAGGTCGTCGATCTTCTCCTCGAACGCAATGAAGACACCGGGCTCGTTGTAATC
>JBFYKS010000110.1:0-3183 GCA_041305785.1 Methanoregula sp.
TCATGGCACACCTCCGGTATCTCGGGCTTCCCGGCGCCTTCCGCTCGTCCTATGCCTATTCCAACATCGGGATCACCATCGCGGGCGATACCGCGGCAAAGAAAGCCGGCACATCCTTTGAGGATCTCATCGCTGAACGGATCTTTATTCCGGCCGGCATGCACAACACGAGCGCACGCTTTGCCGACTTTGCCAGTTCGTCCGACCGCGTGGAGGTGTACCCGATGCAGACCGGCTCGCCCGTTGCCGGCCCGCTCAACAACGACGATGCCAACAGCCCGGCAGGCGGGATGAGCTCCACGCTCAACGACATGGTCCGGTACGCCCGTCTCTTGGCAAACGGCGGGTCCCTTGACGGCCGGCAGATCGTCACTGCCAGCGCCCTGCGCGACACCCATACGCCAGCGTATATCAGGTCCTATTCCGGCAGCGGGATGACGGGTTCCGGGCTGGGCTGGAACACGTACCTGGAAGGAGGCCGCACCCGGGTCGAGAAGGACGGCCTGTTCTCGCACGGCATTGCAACCCTGGTCACGGTCTGGCCGGAAGACAACATGGCGCTCGTGGTCATGACCAACCGGTTCCCGGAGGGAAACCTCCTCACCGGCAGCATCAGCAACGGCTGGAACGAGCTGTACTACACCGGCAGGATCGAGAAGGACTGGTATGGTGATGCCGAAAAGCACCTGCAGGAAGCGTTCGATGCCATGACGCCGCAACCATTGGAGATTCCGGCCAGCCCGAAGCCCTCGCGGGAACTCGCATATTACGCCGGCTCGTATACGCAGGACTATTACGGCACGATCCGGGTGGTGGAAGAGGACGGAACTCTCATGGTGTACCCGGGCCGCAGCACGACATCGTCAGCGCTCGCGCCGTATGATGGCGACACGTTCAGCATGGCATCCGGTCAGGGCCTGGTGAAGTTCAGTGCCGGTACCGGCACCCATGCGGACGGTGCATGGTTCTTGTTATACGAGAGCCCCGGGCGGAGCGGGGCCTTTGTCCGTGCATCCCCCTGATCCCTTTTTTGGAAACAAAACGGTCTCTGGTTTTTTATCAGCGAGAAATTGTACAACAAATGTTCGGGCCGGACCACGCAAAAAAATTACCGCCGCAGGAAATATTCTCAGAGCACAAGGCAGATCGCCTTGCCCTCAACTCCCCTCTGTTAAAAAATCTGGCTCTGTAGAAATCATTCCTATAGCGCCCTTGTGTAGAATTGCGAGGGTGACCCCCTCCCTCCCCCAAAGGGGGAGGCACCATGCGGGGGCAAGCCCCCTTGACCCCCGGTTTTAATCATACATCGTCAGGCACCCACGAACGGCCTGCTCCACAAAGGCGAGGGTCGACGAGACCCCGAGCGCCCGTGGCTCCATCGCAATCCAATAATACCCAGCGCAGGTTTTTTCCCAGAGCAAAAAATCCCTCCCAAAACCCCCAGGAAAATCCGGGCCCGTATCGTGCCCCGTTATACGACTTTTGCCTCACCCCCCTTTTCAAGAGAGGCATTGTTTCCCAAAAACGCGGTAATTCTTCCGGAACAAATCGCCATTCTCCGACTGGAATTGATGAGGCAGTTGGTAGCAACGTTACAGGCACCGATCCCGGATCTAATCCTGCATGGGGAAATGGTTTGGACCGGCAGAGGGAAGTTCCTGGCGCACCTCCTTCGAAAGAGACCATCTGTCGTCATGAGACTTTGTGACAGGATTTCCAAAACCGGACCGGCAGAAACTGGAACATCCGCGTTTCTGAGGGGATGAACCGGTCAATGAGCCGCGCACCGGCACCCTCCTCGGAACTGTTGCTTAAAATCCCTTTTTCATTCTTTGATTTTTGGTTGCAGGCCATAATGTATTCCCCGATAAACCGGGTTTTTTCAAAATACAACAGCCTAAATACCAGCAGGAAAATACGAACCATTGTTGATATACCATGTTCAGACCAGATCCAGAATCCAGCTACCTGATGCCCGTCCATTTTGGCGGCGGAAAATTTGATCCCTGTTTTATGATCACCCAGAAAGCAACCGGCCTGGTGATAAGCTATGAAACGGACCGTAAGTTGCTGGAGAATTATGTCCCGGATGTCTTTGAACTCCTTGAGCCCCGGGTAAATGTTGCCTACAACATGTTCACTGAGATCAACTGGATGTACGGGGGTTCGTACAATCTTGTCGATGTTTCCGTGCCGGTCAGGTTTTTGGGAAAGAAGGACACGCTGAGCGGGGCGTACCCGCTCGTCACGTGGGAGAACCGTACCGCGCCTATTCAGGGCGGGCGCGAACAGACCGGGATCCCGAAGATCTTTTGTGATATCGAGGATCTCCGTGTCCAGCACCCTGCCTGTCACGGATCTGCAAGCTCGGGAGGCAGCACGTTCCTTTACATGGATTTCGAACAGACCGGGCAGGTTACCGGAAAAGACCTGGACGCTGTACGGTCACTGCAGAAAGCAATCAATACCATTGGCTGGCGCTACATCCCCAAAGTCGGAAAGCCCGGGGCCGACCTGAGCCAATTTATCCTGTACCCGCAGGGTGTTGAAATCGACACCGCATTCACCGGGAAGGGAAGCCTGAAGTGGATCGAACAGACGCCGATGCAGTACGGCTTCCAGTTCTGGGTTCCCAACCAGATTGCCGCCCTGCCCGTCAAAAAGATCACGAACGCGATCCTGTTCCATGGCAGCGCACGGCTCCATGCCAACGGGGCGCGGGTTCTTGAGTAAGGAGGAAGATCATGGCACCATCATCCTATTTTAACGACAAGATCTGTATCGTCACGGGAGCAAACTCCGGCATCGGGTACGCCCTGAGTGCCGAGCTCCTGAAACGGGGCGCCATCGTGTACATGGCCGGGCGCAACAAGGCAAAAATTGAGGATGCGATCCGGGGCCTCCCCGCAAACAAGGACCGGGCCCGGCCGCTGACTGTCGAGGTTACCGACCAGGCCCAGGTGACAAAAGCGATTGAGGACACGGCAAAGCAGGCAGGCCGGATCGATTTTCTCTTCAACAATGCCGGTGTCGGCGGCACGATACAGTACGAGAAGGTGACTATGGAGGACTGGAAAAACATCATCGACACCAACCTGTGGAGCGTCATATACGGCATCCATGCCGCTATCCCGATCATGCTGAAACAGGGGTCCGGCCACATCGTCAATACGAGCTCGGTTG
>JBFYKS010000111.1:0-6290 GCA_041305785.1 Methanoregula sp.
GGTCATGGTAACTCGGTTGAGAAGAGCATGCGCTTCCCCTACACAAGTACGTTTTCCTTTGTATTGGAACAAAAAAAGATCTGGAACCGGAACCTTCACGTTCGCGTTGCAAGAAGATCCCGGATCCGCTGTTCACGCTCGCCTGCCGGAACGGGGGTGACGGCCATCCTCTCATCGAAGGTGGGAAGCCTGCTCTCGTAAAAGACGCCGAGCGCAATCTTTGCATCGCCGGAATAATCCCACTCCCGCATCCGCTGGCAGGCGCCGGTAAAGTCTGACCGGTCATGATCCTCAAGATCATACACCCGTTCAGCATAGTAACTGGCAGACGGGAAGAAGGTGGCACAGATCTGGAGCACATCGATGAACGCGAAGCCCCGGTGCAGGATACCGCCCCGGATCAGGCTTTCGAGCTGCGGCATCCTCTTCGAATACCCCCGGGCAATGTAGGTTGCGCCGCTTGCAAGCATCAGTTCGAGCGGGTTGACGGGATATTCTGCCGTGCCAAGGGGGGTGGATTTGCCTTTGTAGCCAAGCGGGGACGTCGGGGTGTACTGCCCGGTGGTGAGCCCGTACACCCGGTTGTCATGGACGATGACCGTGATGTCGATATTCCGTTTTGCAGCAAAGATGAGGTGGTCGAGCCCCTCGGCGTAACAGTCGCCGTCCCCGCAGCAGCAGATCACCGTAAGGTCCGGGTTGGCCAGTCTGAGGCCGGTTGCCACGGGAATTGTCCTGCCGTGGAGCGAGTAGAAACTGTTGATGTTGAGGTAATCGGCGATCTTTGCGTGGCAGCCGATACCTGAGACCAGCACCACATCGTCAAGGGATTTGCCTTCCTTCTCAAGGCCGGCAAGGATGTTCTTGAGCGTGTGCTGGAGGGTAAAGTTCCCGCAGCCCGGGCACCACGTGTTCTGTGCGCCGGTGATCAGGTTTCTTCCGGTCATCTTTTGAGCACCTCCCGGATCCGCACCGCAAGATCATCGGGCGTGAATGGTCTCCCGTCATACCGGAGGAGGGTATCCGTAACCATAATCCCGTGCTCTTGTGCAAGGCTTGCCAGCTGGCCGGTTGCGTTCTCCTCAACCGCGATGAGGCGGGTTACCCCGGTCAGCGCGTCCCTGAGCTGCTCTTTTGGGAACGGGCAAAGGACCACGGGACGGACTACGGCAAGCCCGAGCCGGGTGCCGGCTTCTGAACAGGCACAGCCGGGTGAGCCCCAGCAGAGGAGGGCAGTGGTAGCATCCACGACACCGGATCGTTCAACCTGGCCAAACCGCGCCAGTTCCGTCATGAGCGCCTGCTCTTTTTGTGCACGCTTTTCTGTCATCATTCCATTGACCGGCCCTTCCTCTGTCGTGATACCGGATTCGTCATGGGCGTAACTGTTCACCTTGACAATGGCTCCTGGCGTCCCGGCAAATGCCAGCGGGGAGATCCCCGAAGGGGTATTGGCATACCGCAGGTAGTGTCCCTTCCCGTCCCAGGGAGCGGGACTTTTGGCTGACGGGGCATCAGGGTCGGGGAGATCCGTGCTGTAGGTGCCTTCCGAGAGGGTCTTGTCGGTCAGGATGAATGCCGGTACCTGGCAGCGCCATGCCAGTTCCATTGCCCGGGCAGACCAGAGGATCGATTCCGAAGCATCGCAGGGGGCAACCACCAGCCGGGGAAACTCGCCCTGACCGGCATGGAGGACAAACCGGAGATCGGCCTGCCCGGAGTACGTGGGAAGACCGGTCGAGGGGCCGGTCCGCTGGGACATCAGGATCACCACCGGAAGTTCCGCCATTCCCGCAAGCGAGAGCCCTTCGGTCATCAGGCAGAATCCCCCGCCGGAAGTGCCGACCGCTGCCCGTTTCCCGGCAGCCGCAAAACCAAGCGCCATTAAGATTACCGCAATCTCGTTCTCCGGGTGAACGACCGTGATGCCAAACCGTTCGCTCTCGCCGGCAAGGAAATGGAGCAGGCTTGAAGAGGGGGTCATCGGGTAGGACACATACGCGTCAAGGCCCCCCCGGACAAGCCCGAGTCCCACGGCTTCGTTGCCGGTCAGCAGGGGACGGGGCGGATTGGAGCACGGGGGGATCGGCCGGACGGTTGCGAGCTGATCATAGGCCCGCTTTGCCACCCGCAGGTTCTGGTCCGCCCCTTTTTGGATGTGGGCAGAAAAGACCTGCTCTACGGTCTTCCAGCCGATCCCTGCGGCTTTGGCAAATCCCCCGAGGAAGGCAGAATTGCCCATGATCTCCGGGGCATTTTCCAAAAGAAGGATCTCCTGAACCGGAACCTCCTGCCCTTCAGCCTTCACCAGGCCTTTTTTGAAGAGGAGGCAGGAGTCCGCATTACGCCTGCCCGTGTGCAGCTCAACGGTTGCCTGGTCGAGTGCAAGGATAAAGTCAGCCTTCTCATTATGGGTGCCCGGGCTTTTTGCCTGTTCAGAGCCACGGATGATGGCAAAATTATGACCGCCCCGGATCAGCGAGGGGTAATCGAAGTAAACATACACGGAATAACCGAGGTGGTTGAGCAGCCAGGCGACCATTGCGCCTGCACTGTTGATCCCGTCTCCCGCCTTTCCCCCGACCAGTACTGCAACATCGTTCATGTAAAATTCCCCACCATTGTTCTGTAAATAGCGCAGGCAATGAAAAAGGTTGGCACCGGTCAGCATGGGGGTCTTTAGTCATCTCACCGAGAGGACACCGCAGAGGCAGGGTGATTCCGCCGGCCGGTAATTCCGGATCAGCATCTTAAAATAATCAGGAATCCATCAACAGGTTATACAGAGTAAAAGAATTTTTATTCAACAGGATATTCCGGGGCCCGGACCGTACTTCAGGTAATGGCCGGCATGGGTGATTCCGGCAAAAAGAGAACAAACGAAAAGGAGGTGAAATGATGCATACGAATGGCCTGATGACTGCCAAGAAGGCGTATTCTATCCATACCACGAGCGGTATGGATATGGACGGCCTCATCAAGGCGATCCGGCATACCAACCTCGGGATCCGCTGGAGAGCGGCACTTGCCCTTGGGGACATCGGCGAACCGGCAGTAAAACCCCTGATCCGGGCGCTCAAGGAAGACGACCAGGACGTCCGCTGGCTGGCCGGCCTCGCACTGGGAAGGATCGGGAAGGTTGCCATCCCCCATCTCATACGGGCATTGTCCGAGCAGGACCACGATGTGCGATGGCATGCCACCCGGGTTCTTGCCGAGATCGGTGAGCCGTCAATCCAGCCGCTGGTTGCAGCGCTCAGGAGCGAGGACAGCGATGTGCAGTGGCGCAGCGCCTTTGCCCTGTCGCTGATCGGGGAGCCCGCCGTGGAACCCCTCCTTCTCGCCCTCAAGGATCCCATCTGGTGGGTAAGGGTCCGGGCAATCTGGGCACTCGGGGAGATCCGGGACAACCGGGCCGTGGAACCACTGATCCAGTCGGTCAACGATCAGGACTGGTACGTCCGGTGGAGCGCTGCCGATGCCCTGGGCAAGATCGGCGATAAGCGGGCGGTCATGTGCCTGGGTAAGGCACTCAAGGAGTCGGACTCGTTTGTCCAGGTACCGTCCATCTGGGCGCTGGGCAAGATCGGGAGCGGGGCTCCGGTCGATACGCTCATCCAGTCGCTGAAGCATTCTGACTGGTACGTGCGCTGGGGCGCTGCGGATGCTCTCGGGAACATCGGGGATACGCGGGCGCTTGCGCCGCTTGAGGCACTCAAAAAAGACAAGGACGAGTATGTCCGGCATGCGGCAATCGAAGCGATCGCAAAGATCAACGGCAAACACGCCTGATCCACGGGGACTGCCGGTTTTTTTATTTTTTTATCAGTTGTTCAAGAAGCACTTTCATATCGTTAATCTTGTAGGGTTTTGCAAGGATTCCGGCAAAACCACACTCGGCAAAGTTCTGCACACACGGGTCGTTTGTGTACCCGCTGGAGACGATTGCCTTTACGTCCGGGTCCACTTCTTTTAACTTCCCGATGGCATCACGCCCTCCCATTCCTTCAGGAACCGAGAGGTCGAGGATAACCACATCGAACGGAACACCGGCATCTTTTTCCCGGACATACAGGGAAATGGCATCTGCGCCATTCCGGGCAAACTGCACCTCATAGCCAAGGAACTGGAGTACCTCAAGCGTCACATCAAGGATGATCTGCTCGTCATCCATTAAGAGGATCTTTCCTTTGCTGGTCATACCGGCATTCATGAAGATATACAGTAGTTCTTACGGCATTGGCTATAATAATATACCCTTGCCCCTGCAGGAGAAGACAGGATACTTTGGAAACGTGAGAGTTCTCGTGAAAAGGGTGGGTGAACAAATGAGGGGGAGGATAAAAAAAAGGGCGCTTATTTTTTCAATGCCCGGAGCCGGGCGGCTTCTTTTGCATCCTCGACCCGGAGCAGGAACGTCCCGTGGCACGGCTTTGTATAGGGGAAGATGATGAAGTCCCCGTCGAGCCCCAGGGTAACCGGGGGAAGGCCGATAAGATGGAGATCGAGAACCTTGAAGCCGGGCTGGACATCAAGGTACTCTTTGAAATGTGCCCTGATATATTCGCGGGACTCCCGGAACGAAGCGCCCTTGAGAACGATCTCATAATTCATTGACTCTACGCAGCCCATGGTTTTACCTCGTCAATTGCTTTTTTTAACGGCAGCGGGTTGTGCACCGCTTTTGCCGCTATGGTGGTGCAGGGGAACTCGATCTTCTTCACCTGCTCGTCGAAATGCTCACCATAGACAATCGCATACAGTTTCGCTTTCGATATGGCGCCCATGGTTGCCGCGTAACTTACCCCGGCGTCGTTGTGAATGAACACATAGCAGGAGTCAAAATCCCGTTTCTTGTCCGCGATTTGGGCTACAGCACGGTCAAGATCCATGACCTCCCCGAGATAGTGCCGGTCCGGATCGGCAACAACGAGCAGGGTATTGGCGTCCTTGTTCCCCGCCACTATAGGAGTAATCCCTGCCTTTTTCAGCCGGTTCATCAGGTACAGGGCAATACTGGTCTGCACCGGTACCTGCGGGCACCCGAGCACAAGGAGTGCGGTTGCCGGATTCGCTGCTGGTTCACCTGCCATGGTTCGTCCTGTCCCACAAGGGTTTGGTACATTCCTCCTTAGCCGTGCTGATGAAATAATCTTCGCGCCAGTGACCGTTTCAGGGTGCCGGGGACAGTATTCCGCTAATAAGATAACCGGCACCAAGTTCCCGCACCGGGTCCCGGCTTGCAACCATCTCAGTTACGGGCTGCCCGTTGAGCAGGATCTCAAAACCGGTCCTCGATGACAACGACATCTTCTGTTGCCCGGGCAATGCATTCGATGACCAGGATACCGTGATGCACAGGGATCATGATCCCCGCGTCTGTTCGTGTACCCAGTCAAGGTAGGGGCCATGACCCGCGATCACCGGAAGCGCGATGATCTCCGGTACCTCATACGGGTGGAGATTCCGGATGGCACGGATAACCTCATCGACTTTCTCCTTGCGGGTCTTTATTATCAGCAGGTGCTCGTTATCAGCGCAGAACTCGCCTTTCCACTCGTAATAGGAATTGACGTGGACAACATTGACACAGGCGACCAGGTGAAGATCCACCAGCGCCCGTGCCATTTTGGCTGCATCCTGCGGGGGAGCAGTGGAATAAATTACACAGATCTCATGAGACATAAGAAAAACCTCCTCGTTTTGACAGGTGTTGCCCTTCCCGGTTCATAACGGTATTTCACGAATACCGGACACGGGCGTTAAATTCTATAGACGCCAGCACCAACACATAACTGTTATGTACGCCAGCCGCATGAGCAATCTCCCGCCGTACCTTTTTGCACGGATCGACGCGATGAAAGCCGAACAACGAAAAAAAGGTGTCGACATCATCGACCTCGGTGTCGGGGACCCCGATCTGGCAACACCGCCCCACATTGTCGACGCCCTGATCGAGGCAGCAAAGGACCCAAAGAACCACCACTACCCGGATTACGCGGGCATGGCGGAGTACCGCAATGCCGTTGCCGGTTGGTATAAGAAGCGGTTTGGCGTTACCCTCGATGCGGAGAAGGAAGTCGTTGCCCTGATGGGATCCAAGGACGGCATTGCCCATATCGGTGAAGCGTTCGTCAACCCCGGCGACTATGTGCTCGCCCCAAGCCCGGGCTATCCCGTGTACCGGACCGGCACCCTCTTTGCCGAGGGGAAGGTGCACGACCTGCCACTCCTCCGGGAGAACGACTTCCTCCCGGTACTTTCCGATATCCCGAAAGATGTGGCAAAGG
>JBFYKS010000112.1:0-9459 GCA_041305785.1 Methanoregula sp.
CACATGCAGGATTCGTGCAGAAGGGTTTAAGGATTGTTCTTCTCTGCTGCACCTGTTCCGGCGTCATGCACGCTCCCTTTGCTGCCCGGCCCTCGGGCCCGGCACCCGTCATGGCATCCCGCCCGGCCTAGTCTTCCTGCACGAACCGCCACGCCCCGCCCGGCACGGCGATCTCGAACCGGGCCCCTTTCCCGGGCTCACCGGTCTCCCGGATGGTAATGCCCGTGATAGCAAGGATCTCGCGGGAGAGGAACAGGCCAAGGCCCGTGTTCCTGCCAAAACCCCGGTCGAAGATCTTCTGCTTCTCCTCCGCTGCAATGCCATTGCCATCGTCCTCACAGAAGATGATCGCGCCGTCCCCCGACTCCTGCACCCAAAAACGGATCATGGTTATCTTCCCCGCGTGGCGCATTGCATTGTCCACGAGGTTGAAGAACACCCTGCCGATCAGCGGGTCGGCATAGATCAACGTCCCCGGCGGGATATCATTGGTGATCCGGATGTTCGGGGGTGCGGCATCATCTGCTGCGGCGCTGACAAGGAGCCGGGCATCCTGCCAGACGGGCGCTTTCACGCCAAGGGCATCGTACTCGCGGGTGAACTGTATCATGGCGGCGATACGCCCGGCCGCGGTAGTGATGCGGACAAAATACGGTTCAAGAGCGGGGTCACTCACCCGGCTGTGCAGCAGATCCAGAAAACCGTCAAGAGCAAAGAGATGGTTATTGATGTCATGCCGGGCGATACTGGTGAGCAGGGTCAGTTTCCGGTTGGCCTCCTGCAGGGCCCTGCCTGCATCCTGTAATTCTGTGACGTCGTGAAGCACCCCCTCGATGCCTGCCCTCTCCCCCGCACTGTCGAAATAGAAATGGCTGCTTGCCGTTACCGCCCGGAGTGTCCCGTCCGCTCTCTGGAACTGCAGCGGGTACCCGCTGACCGATCCGGTCTTTTCGAGTTCTGCAAGGAACAGATCGCGGTCAGCGGGACTCGGATAGAACTGCCGGATATTCACCCCGATGAGTTCTTCAGATCCGGAGAACCCGGTGAATTCTGCTGCGGACGGACTCACCATGACAATCCTGCCTTCCCGGTCCGTGCGGTAGAACATATCCTCCATGTTCTCGACTATCGCCCGGTACTTCTCCTCGCTCTCGCGGAGTGCGTCTTCGGCTCGTTTCCGGTCGGTGATATCCTCGACCATTTCCATAAACCCGGTGACACGCCCCCCGGGATCCGAAAGCGGGATCGCAGAGACGCGGGCATTGAACCGGGTTTCGTCGTCAAGGACACCTTCGGTCTCTACATTGCAACAGATCCCCGTGGCCATTGCCCGGGTTCCGGGACAGTGCGGGCAGACAGAATCGCGCTTCTCAAATTCCCGGTAACAGTACCGCCCGGGCCATAATCCCGGATCCGTCCGGAACATCCGCCCCTGGGCAGCATTCGACATGATGATCCGGTGATCCACATCCATCAGGGTAATACCGAAAGGAATGTTCTCAACGAGCAGCCGGTATCTCTCCTCGCTCTCGCGCAGCGCCTCTTTGGCATGCTTCCGATCCGTGATGTCGCGCTCGATCGAAAGGATACAGTCCCTGCCTGCAATGGTCCCTCGCCGGAGACTCACCTCGCTCCAGAAGAGATGGCCGTCTTTATGCCGGCAGTGCCATTCGAAGACCTGCGGTTCGCCGGCCGCAGCCTTTTTGAGGAAGGCCACAGCGGTCTCCTGCGTGAAAGGAGGCACGTTCGAGCTGATGTCTGCCACGTTCAGGGCCAGCGCCTCTTCGGGCGTGAACCCGAACATATCCTCGACGGTTTTATTGACAAAGACGAACCCGAACGTCCCGATATCGTGGATCCAGATGGTATCGTTGACGGTGTTGAAGATCTCGCGGTACCGCTGCTCGCTCTTCTGCAGGGCGTTCTTTGCATCGATGCGTTCGGTCACATCCTCCAGCGTCTCGACCGCGCCGATGATGGTTCCCGATCCGTCACGGATTGGCGCAGCCGTGAAGGCCAGCCAGACTCCCTCTGCCCCCATGGCCGGGAAGAAATCCACGGCCTCGTACGCGCCCTCAACGTACCGGGATTTTTTGTATTTCCCGGCATACCACCGCTCAACCGCATCCGGATCACCATCAACCAGGATGTCGGCGAGGACCGGCCGTTTCTCCGGGTAAAACGCCCGCCACTGCTGGTCGGTACCGATGATATCAGCGGCTTCGATCCCGCTGTATGCCTCGAGGGCTTTGTTCCAGGAGATGACCCGGTGGTCCCGGTCAATCACGAACTGGAGAGACGGGGAGCCAAGGAGGATGGACTGGAGCCGTGCTTCGCTCTCCCGGATCGCCTCCTCCGCCCGGTGGATCCCGGTGATGTCAAGGGAGATGCCGCCCAGAAGCGTACGGCCTGCCGAATCCGGGACCACGAACTTGGTAGTGCTGAAGACCCGCTCCACCCCCTTCTGGTCCGTCACGGTCTCCAGTTTCGAGATGCCCCCTTGTGCCAGCGCAGCCCGGTCATCCTCTGCCATCTTCGCTGCAACATCCGCCGGGAGCAGATCGAACGTGGATTTGCCGGCCGGGTCTTTCCAGCCGAAGAGATCGTTGAGGTACGTGTTGGAAAACACAAGGGTCCCGTCTGCATCCTTGATGAATGCCGCTGCAGGCAGGTGCTCCATGAAGAGGGCAAAGCGCCGCTCGCTCTCCTGAAGATCGGTCTCAGCCCGCTGGCGCTCGGTGATGTTGACAATGATGCCGCGCAGCCCGGCGATCCTGTTGTTGACAACGATCGGTGAATTGTAGATCGAGACAGGGAAGGTGCTGCCGTCCTTTTGCAGGGCCAGGTATTCCGTGCCCTGCGATGCCGGTTCCCGCCCCACCAGTATCCCGAAAAACGTATCCGTTGCCCGCTTCCGGTCCGATGGCGCGATCATCGCAAGAACGTTGAGCCCCCGTTCAAATTCTGCAGGCGTGTAGCCGAACAGGTCGAACGCGATCCTGTTTGCGTAGGTCAGGGTTCCATTCGCATCCGTTTCAAAGACTACCTGCGGCAGGAGATCGGCGAGTTCCCGGAAACGGCTCTCGCTCTCGGCAAGGGCCCGTTCTGCCCGCCTCCTGCTGACCGCAAGCCGGATCTTGTGGGCGAGCTCGGTGAACTGCGCGGTCGGGTCGCCGCCTTTCTGCAGGTAGAAATCCGCCCCGTTGTTGAGGGCATCGACGACCACTTCCTCCCGGCCCCGGCCGGTGAAGAGGATGAACGGGATCGTGGATGCCGATGCCCGCACGGCTTTTAAGAGTTCAATGCCGTCCATCCCCGGCATCTGGAAATCGGAAACGATGGCGTCGAACTCTGCCGCAGGCAGGAGGTCAAGGGCGGCAGTGCCGGACGCGGTCGTTTCAACGACGATATCCCCGTCTCTCTCAAGAAAGAGCTTTCCCAGTTCGAGCAGATCCGGTTCGTCATCGACATACAGGACGCGGTACATGGGCAACGGATCATGGAAGCCGGATTATTTAGCGTTTGTTACAGGTACCTCGTGCAACCCGCACGGGTTTTTTCGTCCATGGAGATCAGGTGCCGGTTCGGGCATCACTGCTTCTTCCACCGCACATGCGCAAACGTCGAGTCCCCCGAGATCACCGACTCCCCGTCCCGCGTCCGGATGAGCGGGCTCACATACTCGTCAACCACCCGCATCTGTTCGGGCGTTGTTGCACCAAACCGCTTGTGGAAGAATGCCAGCATCTCGTCCCGGTTTTCGAACCGGTACTCCTTTGCGAGCGGCAGCATCGTCACGTCCGCGTAGATACCCATCTGGTACAGGACGCCAAAGAGGCAGTCGGCTTTCGGCCCGGGATAATAGGGTCTCTTGTGAAGCGGTGTAAGGAGATCGGCATACATCTTCTCCCAGAAGGGCATGTCCGCGAACCAGAAGAGGTGGACGGAGCCCGAAGAGACCGCGTCCATCTTTTTGAGCGCCTCCCGGATGTCGTGCATGGTTAAGGAGAGCGACGCGACAACGATATCATACGGGCCCGACAGGTCGGTTTCCGCAACAACGTCCTCCCACCGTTTCTGCACGCAGGTGATATTCCGGATCCCCTCCTGTTCCGCACGCCCCCGCATCACGTCAACCATCCCTGCCCCGGGCTCGACTGCCGTCACCTCGCGGACGAGCGGGGCGATGGGCAGGGCGAGCACGCCCGGGCCGGCACCAATATCGAGCACCCGGGCACCGGGTCTGAGGGGAAGGGATGCGATGGTCGTATTCACCCGGTCATCGTAAACACTCCGGGCATTGGCATCGTACCGCTCGGCGTTCTTCCGGTTGTCCCAGTTGTGCGTGGCCTCATCCGAACTCTTCGACATCTCATGCAGATCCTGCCGCTGCTTCCAGATCTCGTTCCAGTCGGGGTCAGGTGAGGCTACCAGGCTCATAGCATACGGTATGCACCCGGCCATTAAAAAAAGGTTCAGGTAAAGAAGGGGCGGTTATTCGTGCCGGAGCGCATCGATCGGGTTGAGGTTTGCCGCCCGCCACGCCGGGTAGATCCCGCAGATGAGGCAGATGATGATCCCAAATGTCATGCCGTACACGATATGGATGAGGCTTGACGGGACGAACAGGTACTCAGTGGTCTGCAGCATCAGGCTGCTGATGGCATACCCGCCAAGCAGGCTTAAGATCCCGCCGATGATGCTTCCCACGATCCCGAGGATCATCGCCTCGTACAGGAACATGGACATCACCTCTTTTCTCTGCGCCCCGATGCTCCGCATGATCCCGATCTCCTTGATCCGTTCGGTCACTGACATCATCATGATGTTCAGGATCGAGACCCCGGCGACCAGCATCGAGATACCGCCAATGGCAGAAACGAACGTGGTGATCTGCCCGAATGCCTCGAAGATGGACTCCATCACCTTTCTTGTGTCCATCACATCGACAACCTCATCCCGCCGGTTCATCTGCTTCTCGATGGCCTCCTTTACTGAAGTGATCTCATCAAGGTTCTTGACCTTGACAACAATCTTGTCATAGTCATTGCGGTTGTAGGCGTTGTTGAACCAGTCCTGGGTGGCAACGATGGCAGAGTCGGTGCTGACATCGAATGCCATGCCCCGCTCCTCGATGATGCCGGTCACCCGCAGGGATCCCTTGTTCCCGTCGGTACCAATGGAAATGCGTGAACCGACCTTCACGTTATTGTCTTTGGCAAACGTGGATCCCACGAGACAACCGGAACTGCTCCGGCTGTAGTCGCCGGATTCGAGGGTCAGCAGGGCCGGCATATCGTCAGGGTCAATCCCGTAGACCATGGAGACGAGATCATCTTTTCCCACCCCCAGTTTCACCCGGTCGGTGGTCTGGAGTACGGGGATGGCTATGTTGGGTGCCGATACCCGTTTGATCTGCTGGTAGTCCTGCTCGGTGATGATAAGGGCCGATGAACCCCCACTGCCCCCGCCAAAACCGCCCCCGCCTCCTCCGGCGTGGGGGGTGACGATGACGCTGTCCCCGACCGTCCGCAGGCTGTCTGAGACGGAGAGGACCATGCTGTTCCCGAGGATGCCCATGGACGCGATGGCGACGACGCCGATGACGATCCCGAGCATGGCAAGCGATGATCGCAGCAGGTGGATCCGGATATTCCGTTTTGCGATCTCCCAGAAGATCATGAGACGATCCTCCCGTCGGCGATCCGGATGGTTCGCCGGGAGTATTCAGCGATGTGCGGGTCGTGGGTGACCATGATGATGGTAGTCCCCTTCTTGTTGAGATCCGTCATCAGGTCCATGATCCCGGCACCGGTCTTGGAGTCGAGGTTGCCGGTCGGTTCGTCGCAGAGGAGGATGTCGGGGTTGTTGATGAGCGCCCGCGCAACCGCGACCCGCTGCTGCTGGCCACCGGAGATCTCGGTCGGGGTGTGGGTGAAGAGGCTGTCATCGAGCTGGACTGCCCGGAGCACCGCCTTGCCCCGCTCGGGGTCCACCCCTTTTCCGGTCTTGAGCATTAAGGGAAACGTGACGTTCTCGATGATGTTTAGGAGCGGGAAGAGGTTGAAGTACTGGAAGATGAACCCGATCCGGTCACGCCGCAGGCTGGTCAGATCGGAATCGGACATGTCCCCGATGCGGGTGCCGGATATGAAGATATCCCCCGATGTGGGGGTGTCGAGGCAGCCCATCAGGTTCAGGAGCGTGGATTTTCCCGACCCGGAAGGTCCCATCACCGAGATGAACTCGCCCCGGTCCACCTGGAACGAGACCCCGTCCAGTGCCACAACATCCCCGGCAGGCAGCGGGTATACCTTGACCACGTCCCGGAAGATCATTACGGGCTGGTCGTCCTCTGCCCCGGTCACTTCTTGTTCCTTCGCAGGTAGTATGCCCATCCGCCAATGAAGATGACAAGGACGATGATCCCGGCGGCTACCGGCACAACCGGAAACCCGCTGCTCCCGGTCTCAACTTTGATGCCGGATGCGCCGATCTTTACGTCGCGGATGCTGTCGTAGACATTCCCGTCATTATCTTTGTACGAGAGTTTTATGGGTACGGTCTCGGTATCCTTTGCCGTAAACGTGATCTCAAAACTCCCAAAATCGTCAGGCTTGAGGGCTCCCACGACATACACCTTGTAGGGGTCTTCGGGAACCGCTGGGGAAAGTGCCGTGACCATGACGGTATTTGCAGTCTCGAGGCCGGCATTGTTCACATCACCGGTGACATGCCACGTGCCTCCCACATTTTTCACCTGCACATTGCTCATGACCGGTTCGGCAGCTTTCTTATCAACGCCAAAGACCACGGGCAGTTCCAGGGTGACCGAATGCGGGTTGTCGCCATTGTAATAGTCCAGGGTCAGCTGGATTGGGGTCTCTTTTGTCGGGGTGATGGAAAACTCTACCGGCACGGTCTGGTGCGGATTGACCGTCCCGACATAGACCTGTGACGGGGTGAAGTCCGCGCCACCGCTTGCGAACCTGACAATCACGTTCTTCACGGCGTTGTTCCGCGGGTTTGCCACTTCCAGGTGGATGGTCTTCTTCTTTCCTGCGGTGTAGGCATCAGGTTTGTCCTTGACCGTCAGGAGGAGCGGGGTGCTGTCGATCTGGAGCATCTCGCGGGCAAAGAGGCTGTCCGCATCGCGGAAGCTTAACGAGAAGACGGGATAGCAGTAACCATCGGATCCTTCAGCACTGATGGTAAATGTAAACGTATGGCTCTTACCCGGGCCGATCTGTGCTGAACTCTGGTGCGTCCCGGCAAGTACCCGGACCTTCCCGGAGGGATCGCTTAAGGTTGCGTGATTCACGACAATCCCGACATCGGTATTGGCGTTTGTCACGGTGTAGGAGACAATGCCCGTATCTCCCGAGACAAACGATCCGGGATCAAAGCTCACGTTGGAGACGTAGACCTTCCCGGCAGCCACGATGGACTCCGGCGTTGCATACGCGCCGGCCGGGGCGATACAGGCTGCGATGAGCAGGATGAGAAACGAACAGGAAATTATGCTGATCTTTTGCATTTACATTGCTCCAAGACTGTAGACTACATACACCACGTACAGGACGACCGGGACTCCCACGCAGATGGCGGCATCCCGCATGGTGAGCACGCGGGCGTGCTTCATCCCGAAGATCCAGATGTTGGCACTCCAGAGCATGAAGACGATGGCGATGAGCGATGTTATCTGGGTGAGCTCGATCATCGCCGGGTCGTGCATGAACGCGGCCATTGCGGCTTCAATAACTTCCGGATCGTCGAGTGCGGATTTTGCAAGTACCGGCACCGCAATTTTGGGGAGATACCAGATTGCCGCAACAAGCGTGATGAGTGATCCGAGGATCTGGGGAAGGTACCCGTATCCCACGACCTCAAGCACCCGGTTGAACGATCCCGAACCTTTGAAAAATATCGAGATGATATAGAATACCCCGGCGGCAATCCCCCAGAAGATGAACGTCCCGACAAGCGCCCCGAGTACTGCCGAGAGGAGGATGATCACATCCATACCTGGCATCAGGGCCGCCATCATGCGGGCGCTCAGCTCTCCCATGAGATAGCCGTATGCCGCTGCAATGATCCCGCCGGTAAGTACGATGAGCGCCGGAATCTTCAGGCTCTCACCCTCTTTTAGCACATGTTCAAAGAACGCATCCGGCTGGAACAGAATATCGATAAGAGAAGGACTCATTTCATTTCCTCATTTTTTTATTTTTTGAAGAGTATCTGACTGGAGGTATTGTCAACACGTTGGTGTTGACTCCTTAAATGGTTTCCGGGGTTACCCCGGGTGCAGGCAGGTTCCCTGGGAACACAACACGGCAGTTTTAACAACCCGGGGTGTGGCCCGGGTTGTTGTTGCTCAACCGACAACTGTCATGTACAGATGCCATCTGGATGATATTTAAGCTATTTGCGAAAAGCAAAAAAAGAAAAATGGTACCGGGGCAGATTCAGCCTGCCTGCTGTGCTTCGGAGAGGGCTTCTTGTGCTTTCTCCACCATGTTCTGGGCTGCGGTTATCTTTGGCCGTACGGTTCCGTACTCCTTTTTGTCAAATGAGGCCTGGGCCTCCTTGTACAGTGCCTCAGCCCGGTCGATCCTCCCTTTTGCCTTCGTGACATTGGTGCCCTCGCTCCGGGCCATGTCCACCTCTTCCTGCACGGCAAGCACCTGCCCGTACAGGTCTTCGAGCTGCTCGCGGTACTCATCGGCCTTTGCATTGTCCTCATCGATCTTCTGCCGGCCGCGTTCGCGGGCCTGGGACTTTGCCTCCTCCTGCCCCTCGATGATGTTCTGCAGCTCGTCCTCGACCTCTTTGATGGTCTCGGCAAGGATCGTGGCAAACCGGGTCCGCTCCTGCTTGGACTCTTCGTACCCGTCATAGGCTCCGTACGCCCCGCCGGCCGCAGCGCCACCGAGCGCACCTGCCAGTGCATCGCCCAGCCCCTCGTCGCGTCGCAGGACGCTGCCAAGGATGCCGCCAAGACCGGCACCGGTCACCGCTCCTGCGAGGCCCTTGGAGATCTCCTTCTTGTGGCGCTCGACCGTGTACACGACCTTGACGTTCTCATTCTCGATCGCGATATCGAGCTTGCCTTCCTCGTCAATGTGCTTGACATGCATCGTCGCGGTTGCCGGGTTCATGACCTGGCGGGTGATCTCCGTGCCCTTGAGGGCGAGGTGGGACATCAGGCGTTCGGTAAAATCCTGGTACAGGGACGATACTCCCTGACTGTAATAGATGAAGACCATGGGCTTGCTCCTACTAATACAGGGGTTGTTCATGGATATATGTCTGATTTTTTATTGTGTACTGCCACCCGGGAAAACGTCCAACAAAAGACACAACTAAACAAATGTGTTCCACAATGTATATATTTGTACAAACCAAGTACTGTATATGAAGACCAAGATCCTCCTCGATGAGGAGCAGATGCCCAAA
>JBFYKS010000113.1:0-12497 GCA_041305785.1 Methanoregula sp.
AGCGATGCATCAAACCGTTCTTTTTGGTTCTCAGGAAGGGAACGGACCCGTCCTCCCCCCAACCACTCCATAATTCTCATCATCCCCGGCCACCCCAAAGAGTCGCCGGGAACCGGTCTTCTGGCGATACCGGATATGCCGGCATCCCGCCCCGGATTTTTGGCCTTCCTGTATCCATGCCCGTGTACTTTTGCTTCTGGATTGATAGGAGAAAAGCCGTACCGCATCACCAACCGTCCGTATTTATCCCCTCCTCCACGTAACTATACCGGCGTATGAAAATCGCACTTACGATCCTTATCATAGTTCTCGCCGTGCTCGCCTGCGGCTGTACAACCTCAGCACCGGCAGCGACCGCCCCCGCCACTCCGGCAGCTGCCACACCCGTGGCATCCGTTGCGGACATCCCCAGCCTTGTCGGCACCTGGACCGGCTCAGCAGTTGGTCATGTCAACAACCACGGGTACCGCAGTGAAGGCGCACCGGTGTACAATATCACGGAACAAAAAGGCCGGGTTTTTACCGGGCATATCGAGTATTCGCACTTTTTGGGCGATGTCCGCAAGGTCGAGGAATTCTCCGGTGTCATCAATGTGAGAAACGAGATCTTCATGGCCCAGGATGAAGCCGGCTTCACAATTGGCGACCTGATTGGACCGGACACCATCGAACTCGCGTATGTGGAAGAGGGTGACGAGGCCAAGGCATTCCTCATCACGCTCACCCGGCAGAAGATCTAAAAAACCTTTTTTTTCCAAATTCTTTTACAAAGAGATGGAGGGAACCTTGTGCCCGGACAAAAAACGGTTCTTGAGAGAACCTTCTTCCGGATAATTGTTACCTCCTCTCGCCCCCACGGTCTCCGTATGAGGTTCAACCGCGCTTTGCGATGCTCCTGTTTTTCCGTACGGGACATTCAGAAAAAAAAGGGTTTTAAAAAACAGGGATTCAGGCCACAGCGGGGTGTTCACCAGCAAGGCATAAGGGATCCTGTTGTTATCGGTTACGGGGAAGGATCCATTGTGGGGGTGAAAGTATCAGGATCTGCAGGAATTGCGTTACGGGTATCAGACGAAAAAAAGGGGGTGGGGCAATCTGATCTCCCCCATCACTTTCCCGGTGACCCGACTTTGGCCCCGCGGAGGATCCCGACCGTTCCTGTCCGGACAAACTCCTTGATCCCGTACTGGCGCAGGAGAGTCTCCATGGCATCGATCTTCTCGGTTGGGCCCGTCACCTGCAGGATGATCGACTTGGGACTCACGTCAACGATTGCTGCACGGAAGATCTCGGCAATCTGCATGATCTCGGCGCGGGAGGTGCCAAGTTCTGCGGTCACCTTGATGAGCGCCAGTTCGCGCTCCACCCGGGGACTGCCGGTCAGGTCAGAGACCTTGATGACATCGATGAGCTTGTTGAGCTGCTTCATGATCTGCTCGACCTTGTCATCATCGGCAATTGCAACGATCGTGATCCGGCTCATGCCCGGTTCCTCACAGGGACCGACCGCAAGGCTCTCGATGTTGAACCCGCGGCGGCTGAAGAGCCCGGATACCCGGGAGAGGACCCCGGCCTTGTTCTCGACAAGGATGGAGAGCGTGTGCTGCTTCATCGCGGGTGCCCCCCGATCATCTCGTTGATCGCAGCACCGGCCGGCACCATCGGGAAGACGTTCTCTTCCCGCTCCACCCGGAAGTCGATGACAAACGGCCCGTTGCAGTCGAGCGATGCCTGCAGGGCAGGCTTCACATCTTCCGGTGACTCCACTTTCATGCCTTCAATCCCGTACGCGTTGGCGATCTTCACAAATTCAACCGCAGGCAGCTCCGTGTACGAGTACCGGCGGTCGTAGAAGAGCTCCTGCCACTGCCGGACCATGCCGAGGTACCGGTTGTTCAGGATCGCGATCTTGACCGGGATGTTGTAGTGCGCAATCGTCCCGAACTCCTGGATGTTCATCTGGATGCTCCCGTCGCCCGCAACATCGAAAACAGGGAAATCCGGCCGTGCAAAATGGGCGCCCATTGCCGCCGGAAGCCCGTATCCCATCGTGCCAAGCCCGCCACTCGTGATCCACGTGCGGGGATGCTTAAACGAGAAGTGCTGGGCAGTCCACATCTGGTTCTGGCCAACTTCCGAGACGATGATGGCGTCCCCATGCAACAGCTCGCTCATCTGCCTTATGATGTACTGCGGGTGGAGCCTCCCGTCATCCGGGCATATGAGCGGGTGGTGCTGCTTCCAGTGCTGGATCTTCTTAATCCAGGCACCGTGGGCACTGCTCTTCTTCATGCAGGTCAGCATGTCGGTCAGGACTGCTTTCACATCCCCCACAATCGGGACATCGACCCGCTTGTTCTTGCCGATCTCGGCCGGGTCCACATCGATGTGGATGATCTTTGCGTTTGCCGCAAACGTATCGGTCTTTCCGGTCACCCGGTCATCGAACCGGACGCCGATGGCAAAGAGGAGGTCGCACTCCGTGATCGCAAAGTTGGCGTACTCCGTGCCGTGCATGCCGAGCATGCCAAGGTTCAGCGGGTGGTCGCCGGGAATAGCCCCGATCCCCATCAGGGTGGTGGTTATCGGGATCCCAAGCTCGGTGGCTATCCGGATCAGTTCGGCCGATGCGTTCGAGAGGATGACCCCGCCGCCGGCATAGATGACCGGCCGCTCGGCTTCCGCAATGAGCTGGAGCGCTTTTACGATCTGGCGCTTGTGGCCGTGATACGTGGGGTTGTACCCCCGAAGTTCGACCTTTTCCGGGACCGGGACATCCTTTACCGAGCTGGTACTCACGTCCTTTGGGATGTCGACCAGCACCGGGCCGGGCCGGCCGGTACCGGCGATGTAGAACGCCTCCTGGATTGTCCGGCTGAGGTCGGCGGTGTTCTTTACCAGGTAGTTGTGCTTGGTTATCGGCAGCGTGATACCGGTGATGTCCGACTCCTGGAACGCGTCGTTGCCCAGAAGGTTTGTCGGGACCTGCCCGGTAAGGGCGACCATCGGGACCGAATCCATGTAAGCAGTTGCGATTCCCGTGACAAGGTTACAGGCACCGGGACCTGACGTTGCGAGGCATACCCCTACACGACCGCTCGCCCGTGCATACCCATCCGCGGCATGCGCTGCTGCCTGTTCGTGCCGTACGAGAATGTGCCGCAATGACGAGTCGTAAAGTTCATCATAGATCGGCAGCACCACACCGCCCGGGTACCCGAAGATGATCTCGGTCCCTTCGCGCTGGAGTGATTCAACGAGGATTTTTGCCCCGGTCTTCATGTTCGTCCCTCAAGTAGTCTGTTCATCCCGGCGATCATCGCCTCGACACTTGCCATGATGATGTCGGTGCTGGCGCCGCGTGAAGTAATTATCTTCCCGTCCTTACTTAACCTTACGGTCACGTCAACAAGGGCATCGGTGCCGCCCCGGATCGCGTCAACGTGGTATTCTTCAAGCTGGATATCGGCAACGTCCCTGACGGAGTTACGCAGGACCTGCATGGCAGCATCGACCGGGCCGTCCCCGGTTGCTGCCCCCGTGATCTCCTGGCCGTTGACCAGCAGCGTCACGGTTGCCGTCGGGATCATGTGGCTGCCGGAGTTTGCCGTGAACTGGCGCAGCTTCAGGAACGGGTGGCACTGGAGGGCAAGGACGGCTTCGGCTACTGCCATCAGGTCGGTGTCCGTCACCCGTTTGCCGTCATCGCCCAGCTTCTTGATCCGTTTGACGATCTCTCTGAGCTGCTTCTCATCGGCATGATAGTTCATCTCCGAGAGGGCGGCTTCCACGGAGGCCGAGCCGGAATGCTTGCCAAGCACCATGCGCCGTTTCCTCCCCACCATCTCGGGTTTGATGGATTCGTACGTGGACGGCTCCCGCATCACGCCATGGGCATGGATGCCGCTCTCGTGCGTGAAGGCCATCTCGCCAACGATTGCCTTGTTGATGGGGAGCGGTACGCCGGTATGGCGCGAGACGAGCGTTGCGAGCTGGAAGATCTCCTCTTTCTTGATCCGGGTTTTGTACTCGTACAGGATCTCGAGTGCCATCACCACTTCCTCAAACGGGGTGTTGCCCGCCCGCTCGCCCAGACCGTTCACGGTGACATGGGCACACGAGGCGCCGCATTTGAGGGCCGCCATCGTGCTGGTCAGCGCGAACCCGAGATCATCGTGGCAGTGGATGGAGAGCGGGGCGATCCCGGCAAGGGGCGGGATGAACGCCGCAACCTTTTCCGGGGTCAGGAGCCCTACCGTGTCGCAGAAGCAGAGCCGGTCGGCTCCGCGCCGGACGCCTTCAGTGAAGAGTTCCTGCAGGAACTGCTGGTCGGCACGGCTCGCGTCCTCGCCCGAGAGTTCCACGATGAGACCGCGGCCCTTCGCGTACTCCACGGCATCGTATGCCATTGCTGCCACCTGCTCCCGGGTCTTCTGCATCTTCTTTGCAATGTGCAGGTCGCTGACCGGAATGACGAGGTGAACCGAATCAGCGCCGAGATCGGCAGCATAGTCAATGTCCTGGTGCAGGGCACGGACATAGGTGCAGATTTCAGAAGAGAGCCCGGCTTCCGCTATGCGGCGGATCGCCTCACGTTCCCCTTCCGAGGCTGCTGCGGAACCGGCCTCGATGACATCGACACCTACGGCCGCAAGTTTGGCTGCAATCTCTAACTTCTGGTCCGGGTTTAACGATACTCCCGGGGTCTGTTCCCCGTCCCGTAACGTGGTATCTAAAAAGCGCAGGTTATTGACAAATAAAGCACTCACTCATGGAAATCACCATGAATAAAGATGGGAGTGGTGCATATAAAAAATATTCCTGCACCACATCCGGAAGGTTTAATAAAAAAAATCTCTGTTTTTCCAAAGTATGGGGGCTTTTTGTACCGGTCACCGCAGGGAAAATTCAAAAAAAAATTCCCGTTCCCGGAATACCTGGCAGGGATTGCGACCTCCGTCTCTCTCAAAAACGATGAACTCCGCTGCCTTCACCCGTGGACGGGAGCAGCAATGCCGGCGGGAATGGGGAGATAGCAGTTTGCAGCGTTATCCACGAGATCTTCCTGAGCGGGAATTATTTGTTTTCCAGCACAAATCCAACCATTATCAGGACTATTCCCGCGATGATCAAGGGGATTGCAAATTCCGCATAGGGTGCCGTTGATGTCGAAACCAATCCGAAAAGATGTTCCTGGTTTACGGTATAGGATGAGGCAATGATACCCAGGATTATCGAGACGATACCCGTTATTAAGAGATACTTGTTCGCCATGCCGGGGGGTATGATACCGGTAACGGATAAGTTTTGGTTTTATTTCCAATCCCTGCAATGACCAATAGATGTTTAAAAAACTACTCTCCAGAAACACGCATGAAGGTGCGTTCACCCTCAAACAATGAAAATCGGATAAAAAAATTACCCCAACCGTCCTCGCCCGTATCCTTGCACCCCTTATGGGAGCGGCATGGACCAAAAGCGTCGCGCAATGATCCAGGGCTTGCGGGTGCGATAGGGTAACACATGAGATCTCTGCGAGACCATAGGACTGGTGAAACGGGTTGGGCGGTTTCAGGAGGAAAAAAATCAAGCCGAATTGAGGTCGCCACGGGAGCGCCTGTGCGGGGGTGGCGGCAGGCATCGCAAGTGCCAGGTAAGAGATCTGGAATCGGAATCTATGATAATTTTCATGAAAAATTCTGATCCCCATTCTGGATTCGATTGCGATAGAGCTACGGGCGCTCGCCGGCTCATTTTGGGCTCGCCTTTGTGGAGCATGGCCGTGGATGAGGACCCATGGGAAAAATTTTTAGCAGTAATGGGGGGGTTTTGGGGGCTTGCCCCCGCATGTTGCCTTCCCCTCTCTAGAGGAAAGAGGGGGTCACCTCCATAAATTCCACTAAGCGTTTCTAAAATGGTTTTCCTATGAAAATTGCAAAAAAAGATGATGGGGGCTGACGCCCCCAAACCCCCGTTTGCGATGAACGGCAGCCGACCAAAAAGGGCGCCTGTGCGGCGGCTTCAATGAACGGTATTCCTGGTACGGTAATATGTCCCGCTGTGCCCCGTGAAGGACGCCTCGCGGCGGGGGACCCTCCCTTTGTCCAATACGCCTGTTTTTCATCGTTCGGATGTGAACCCTTCGGGTTCATGCGTGTTTCTGCAAAAGTGTATTTTTTAAAAAGCACCTGAACAACAACCTATATGCCCCTGGCAAAAAAACCCAGTATCAGGAGATCCATCCCGTATCATGTCCCTGTTTTTTTCTGCCCAAAAAGAGTCCGGCAACGCACACGAGCAGTGCAACCAGATAACCGCTGAGTGCAAAGAGCTTGGCAATGCTGCCACCCGCGGAGAACTCGGCGCGAAGATCGCGGTTCTCGTTCTCCGGCACTCGCCGGTCGATATCCAGCAGATGCGCAGGAATTTTGGCAAGAAGATCCAGGACCTCAGTCCCGAGTACCGTGAGCGGCTCACGCTGAAGATAAACGAGCACCTGCTGGGAACGTACCAGACCATACGGCTCCGGCAGCAGCAGGGGGCATTTGGCACGATGACCGATCCGCTCACCCCGCTCCAGCAGTCGTTCTGGGAGATGGTTGCCGGCCAGTGTACTTCCGGCGGGGGAGACAGTCGCATCCGCTTCCTCAACTACCTGCTTGCAGCGTTCTGCATGTTCGTGCTCAATGAATCCGGTCACCCGGTTGGCACCCCCTTCCCCGGCAATGATACCGTGCAGCTCATCGACGGGATCTACTACTGTCCGGTCCGGGAGAAAGCAGGTGATGTGGACGCGGCCCTCTGCCCCTTCTGCCCGGCACTCCAGACCCCGGAAATCGGGTACCTCAGGCCGCCGGTTGGCGGAAGCGAACACCGGAAGCAGGAGTTCATCGAGCAGATCCACCGCCATCACCATTTCAACGGGTAGAGGCGGGGCCATCAAAAATCAGTCCCTGAATCTCACCCCCTGCCGGCATTCTGGCAAAATGCACCATTAGACGGAGATTTTATGTGATGGCATACCCATGAGTTGTATGTGAATCCGCAGGCAGTTTTTCTCCCTGCCATAAAAAACCTCACAGGATAGGACCGCATGAACTCCACACAGCTGCTTGCCGACAACCCGTCCCTCTACCTGAACCGCGAGCTGAGCTGGATCCGTTTCAACCGGCATGTGCTTGACGAAGCCCTGGATGCCACCCACCCGCTGCTCGAACGCGTCAAGTTCCTCGCAATCTTTGCAAACAACTTAGACGAGTTCTTCATGATCCGGGTATCAGGTCTCCAGCGCCAGCTGTCCAAGGGCGTGCTCAAGGCCCCCCCGGACGGCATGACTCCCGCCCGGCAGCTCGATGCCATCTACCAGATGCTCCTGCCCGATCTCATCACCCAGAACGAATGCTGGCACAAGGAACTCCTGCCAAGGATGGCACAAGCCGGCATGTATCTCCACAGTTATCCGGATCTCACTGCCCCGCAGAAAGCGGCCATGGACACGTTCTTTGCCGACGAGGTATTCCCGGTCTTAACCCCGCTCGCGTTTGACAGTTCCCACCCGTTTCCGTTCATCTCCAACCTCTCGCTCAACCTCGCCATCATCGTCCGGGACCAGAACAAAAAGGAGTTCTTTGCCCGGGTCAAGGTCCCGACAAACCTCTTCTCCCGGCTCGTCCGGCTTCCCGAACCCGATGGTACGCCGGGAAAGGACGACCGGCAGGTCCACTTCATCTTCTTAGAAGAGATCATCGCCGCCAATGTGAGCATGCTCTTCCCGGGTCTTGAGGTCATTGCCACGTTCCCGTTCCGGATCACCCGGGACGCGGATCTCGAGATCGAGGTGGATGAGGCATCCGATCTCTTAACCACGGTCGAGGAGATCATGGAGCAGCGGGCCCGGGGAAAACCGGTCCGGATCGAGATCGACTGCACCATGCATGACGGCATCTGCCACATGCTCGAGAAGAAACTCGGGGTCTCGCCGGGCATGATCTACCGGGTCGCCCACCCGGTGGGAATGGCGGATCTCATGCAGCTGATGAGCCTTGACCGGCCCGATCTCAAGGACGTGCCGTTCCAGCCCTCGCTCCCCCTTGAACTCTCGGAAGGCAGGGATATCTTTGCGGCCATCCGGCACCATGACATCCTCCTCTACCAGCCCTACGACAGTTTCACGCCGGTGGTCAACTTTATCCGGCAGGCTGCCCATGACCCGGACGTGCTCGCCATCAAGATCACCTTATACCGCGTTGGCCCGAACTCGCCCATCGTCAACGCCCTCATGGAAGCCCGGGAGAACGGGAAAGCGGTTGCCGCGCTGATCGAGCTCAAAGCCCGGTTCGATGAGGAGAACAACATCGGCTGGGCACGGGCGCTGGAACGCGAGGGTGTCCACGTGGTATACGGGGTTGTCGGCTTAAAAGTCCATGCCAAGCTCTGCATGGTTGTCCGGCGGGAGAAGGGCGGGATCCGGCGCTACATGCACCTTGGGACCGGCAATTACAACTCAAGTACCTCCCGTATCTACACGGACTTTGGGCTTTTGACCTGCGACAAGCTGATTGGCGATGACGTATCCCATCTCTTCAACTTCCTGACCGGGTATGCCCGGATCGAGTCGTACCACAAGCTCCTTGTCGCGCCCATCACCATGCGCCGGAAGATGCTCGAACTTATTGACCGGGAGGTGACCCGCCAGAAAGAGCACGGCGACGGGCATCTCATCTTCAAGATGAATGCGCTCGTGGACCCGGAGTGTATCACGGCTTTGTACGAAGCGTCCCGGGCCGGCGTGAAGATCGAACTCCAGGTACGGGGGATCTGCTGCCTGCGCCCACAGGTTTGCGGGTTTTCCGAGAACATCACGGTCACAACCATTGTCGGCCGCTTCCTTGAACATGCCCGGATCTATTATTTCTCAAATGGCGGCAAGGGTGAGGTGTACTTAGGAAGCGCCGACCTCATGCCGCGGAACCTTGACAAGCGGGTGGAGATCCTCTTTCCCGTAGAAGACCCTGCTATCCGCACGGCAATTACCGCATCCATCCTGCCGGTGCAACTGGGTGACAACGTGAAGATCCGGATCCTGGATGCGGACGGGACCTACTCCCGGTATGTTCCCGGGACGGCAACCGTGCCCCTGAACGCCCAGGGCTGGCTTGTCGAACACCGGGGGAGCTGGCACGATGCCTCCCCGTAATCCTGCGGCCGGTCCCACCGGGCTTGGCTGGTTCATGGTCCGGCGCCTTCCCCCGCTTCTCGAAGCATTCGCGCAGGAGATTGACGGCGTCAGGGAATCCGACGACATCGAGTATATCCACCGGATGCGGGTTGCTTCACGGAGGCTCCGGGCTGCACTCCCGGTCTTCCGGCCCTGCTTTTCCCAAAAGATGTACGGCCGGTGGATGGATGCGATCGCCGGGATCACCCGGGCCCTCGGGGAAGCAAGGGACGCCGATGTCCAGATCGCCTTTCTCCGGAAATACAACAAGAAGCAGCTGGCTGCCTGGAAGAAGCGGCACGGGGACGATGGATCCGAACCTGCGGCTGCGCTGGCTGTGCGGTATCTCCTCGCTGACCTCTCCAGCCGTCGGGGACGGCACCAGCAGCGGGTCCTCTCTGCGCTCGATTCCCTGGAGAAGAGCGGAGTTGTTTTAGAGATGCGGGAAGCATTCATCCCCCTTGAGGCCAGTGATCGTCGCATTCCCCGGCAGGCACTCTCCTTTGGGATTCCCACGCTTGCGGCAACCCGGATCGAATCCCGGCTTCTTGCCCTGCTCTCGTACGAGCCATGGGTGAACCACCCGGATGCCGTGGCCGAACACCATGCAACCCGGATAGCCGCAAAAAAACTCCGGTACACCATGGAGATCTATGGCCCCGTGTACCGCAGGGGACTTGCAAAACCGCATGCCCGGGTCAAGATGATCCAGGAGATCCTCGGTGACCTGCACGACTGCGATGTCTGGATCGATGCAATCACCCGCATCCTCTTGAAGGAACGCAGCCGGTTCCGCTCCGCAAACGAGGAGAAACGCCCGGATACGGCAACGCTTGGAAGCCTCAAAGTCTTCCTGAAAGACCGGGAGAAGGAACGCATCCTCCTCCACCGCCGCTTCGTGCGGTACTGGGAGTCGCAGTTCCGGGCCGGCACCTGGGACGAGCTCCGGTCAACGCTCGTAACCGGACGCCGGCAGCGGTTTGTTCCGGCTGGCAGCGCCCCGGTTGCGGAAGTCAGGGCTGCAGTGGAACCGGTTGCTGCCATGGCGCCGGAACTCCTCACCCATGAGCGCCACGTGACCCGGCTCGCTCTCATGCTCTTTGACGGCACCCGGCCGTTCCACCACCTCACCGCCCGGGACCGGCTCCTGCTCGAATGTGCCGCGATGCTGCATGATATTGGCTGGAAGGGCGGGCGGAGGAAGCACCATGAACGAAGTGCCCGGGCCATCATTGCCGCAGAGACCCTGCCGCTCGATATCGAAGAGCGGGCGGTCATTGCGCTTGCCGCGTTCTCCCACCGGGGCAGGAGGTCTCCGGAGGATCACCCGTTATACCCCCTCATCGCACCCCGGTACCAGGAGAGAGCGCTTGCGCTGTCTGCACTCCTCCGGGTAGCGGACGGTCTTGACTACGAGCATCTCGGTACCGTCCAGGAAGTACACTGCATCATCAGCACGGGTTTTGTTTCCTGTGACGTGATTGCGGAGACTGATGCTGCGGTGGAGAAGGACCATGCCCGCGGCAAGGCCGATCTCTTCCTAAAAGCCTTTGGACGGGAACTGGTGATCCGGTGACCGATCTCCCGCCAGGTCCTGACGGCCGGGTTGTCGCCTTCATCGATATCGGCACCAACTCGGTGCGTCTCCTGGTTGTCCGGCTCAATCCCAACCATTCCTACACCATCCTCTCCCGGCAAAAGCAGCAGGTGCGTCTTGGTGAAGGGGAATTCGAGGACGAGGAGATCCGGCCCGAAGCAGGTGATCGGCTAGTCATGGTCTGTAAAAAGTTCCATGACCTTGCCCGCTCTTTTGGCACGGAGGAGTTTGTTGCGGTTGCCACCTCTGCCATGCGGGAGGCGGTCAACCAGCACGCGGTTTTGCACCTCCTGCGGCAGGAAGCAATGCTCGATGTCCGGGTCATCTCCGGCCAGGAGGAGGCACGGCTCATCTACCTTGGTGTGGCAAGCGGTACCCATCTTCCGGACCAGACCGCGTTCTTTATCGATATCGGGGGCGGCAGCACGGAGGTTGCGGTCGGGGACAGTAAGAATTACCGCTATCTCCATAGTTTCCGGCTCGGGGCAATCCGGCTGGCAAGCCTGTATGGTGCCGGAACCGGCAGCGGGCCGGTCTCGCCTGCACAGTACCGGAAGATCCAGAACCATGTCCGGGATGCGATCCTGCGTACGGCAGCAAAGATCAAAAAAGAGAAGATCGACTGTGCAATCGGGAGTTCCGGAACCATCATGAACCTTGCCGAGATCGCAACAAAAGCCCTGCCCCCGCGAACCCAGCTAAAAGATCCCTCGCTGAGTTCAGCAGATCTCCGCAGGGTCATCGATCTCCTCTGCTCCCTGCCGCTCGAAGAGCGCCGGAAGATACCCGGTATCAACCCCGAGCGGGCAGACATCATCATATCTGGTGCTGCCATCCTCGATGTCTTCATGAAGGAGCTTGGGCTTGACAGTATTGCCGTGACCGGCCGCGGGTTGCAGGACGGCCTCTTAGTCGATTACCTCTCGCGGATGGATGCTTTCCCGCTGCTTGGCGAACTCTCGCCCCGCCAGCGCAGCGTTCTCCAGCTGGGCCGGTCCTGCGGGATCAACGAGGTGCATGCCCGGACCGTAACCGCCCTTGTCCTTGAACTCTTCGACTCGGCCCTTGGCCTCTCGCTCCACCCGTACGGGGCAAAGGAACGCGAACTGTTGGAATATGCAACATTCCTCCACGATATCGGGTCGTTCATCTCGTATACCAACCACCATTCCCACTCGTACTATATCATCAGGAACTCTGAACTGCTCGGTTTCAATGAGTCGGAGATCGCTTTTGTGGCAATGATTGCCCGGTTCCACCGGAAAAAGGCGCCCCGGAAGAACGATCCCGGGATGGACGAACTGGGCCCCCGTGAGCGCGACGCACTGAAGGTTCTTGCCACCTTTGTCCGGTTCGGCGAGACCCTGGACCGGAGCCACACGGCGCTCATCCAACATGTCCGGTTCAGTGCTGTTGATGACGAGAGTGTCCATCTCGAGATCATTGCCCGGGGCGACTGCCAGCTGGAGATCTGGGGAATTGAGAGCGAGAAGAAGGCATTTGAGAAGATATTCGGGAAGAGACTCGTCTTCGAGATCATCGACTCACGGGCCGGGGAATAAAAACCGGGCACTTTTTTTTAAAAGGGAGAAAACCCCTTTCGCTACGAGGGGGCAACATCTACCCATTTGTCCGGTTCCGAGAAAGCGGGTCAGTGCAGCGGCCACAATTTTGTTTTGTGAG